>JAEEUD010000246.1 GCA_016286835.1 Pyramidobacter sp.
CCAAGACACGCCCCGGCAGGAAGTGCCCGTGCTGCTTCATCTGCCACTGCGAAGAGCGGACCGGCCGCCCCTGCGGCGTGTTGAAGAACATTCCCTGCCCTCCGCCCGCAGCTCCTGCGCCCGCACCTGAAGCACCCGCACCTGCGCCTGAGACCGCATCGAAAAGCTGATCCTGTGCCGGGAGAAACGGAAGACGCGTAAACGAAACACCGAACAACGCCGTAAGACAGTTCACTGTCTTACGGCGTTTCCTGTGTATGTTTTGCCTTGAATTGCCAATCTGATTGAAAATTTGCGATTTCGTTTTCGGGGGTTGCGGATTTTTATCACTGCGCTATAATAAAGCGGTGAAATTAAAAATCCGGCATGAACAGGCCGGAATCATTTTTCCCGTGTGGAGGTTTGATGATGAAAAACATGAAGAAGATCGCCGCGCTGCTGCTGGCTGTCGTCGCGCTTTCGGGCGCCGCGTTCGCGGGAGACCGCCTCAAGAAAGTGCTGGAAAAAGGCGAAGTCGTCGTCTGCACCGAGCCGTATTTCGCGCCCTACGAGTTCCTTGATAACACCAAGACCGGTCAGGACGCCATCCGCGGCAGCGACATCGAGCTGGCCAAGTACATCGCCGACAAGCTGGGCGTCAAGCTCAAGCTCGTCCCGCTTTCGTTCGAGGCCGTGCTCGCCGGCATCGCGCAGGGCAAGTACGATCTGGCCATCTCCGGCCTTGCCTACACGCCCAAACGTGCCCAGACGCTCGAGCTGAGCATCTCCTACAAGCCCGACGCCGGACACAGCCTGATGGTCCGCAAGGAAGACGCCGAGAAGTACACGTCGTTCGACGCCTTTGACGGCAAGCTGGTCGGCTATCACTCCGGCACGCTCCAGGAGCAGCTGGTCGAGATGCACCTGCCCAAGGTGAAGCGCCGCGTCTTCGACACGCTGATCAACGCCGAGCTCGCGCTCGAAGCCGGCAAGATCGACGCCGTCTGCGTGTCTGTCACCAACGGCTCTTCGTTCGTGGCTGCGCACCCCTCGCTGGTCGTCCTGCCCCTGCGCTTTGAGCTTGGCAAGAACAGCGGCAACAGCGTCGCCGCTCCCAAGGGCGAAGTCGAGCTGATCGCCGAAGTCAACAAGATCATCGAAGAGGTCGTCGCCAAGGATCTGTTCACCGGCTGGCACAAGGCCGCTCAGGAAGAAGCGGCGAAGCTGGGCGTCAAGTAAACTGTTCCGTTACCGGCAATCCAACAGCACACACTGCGCCCCGCCCGCAGCCTGAAACGGGCGGGGCCGCTTATGACCGCATTTTGACCAGCCGCGTTGTCTGGTCCGGGAGGGTGAAAATATTATGATACGCAATATCGGCATCATCCTGAGCCAGTACGGCATGGTCTTCGTCGAAGGACTGTGGAACACGATCTGGCTCTCGTCCGTCTCGCTGCTCATCGGCACGATGGCGGGCGTTTTCGTGGCGCTGGCAAAGATGTCGCGGCACAAACTCCTCAGCGGCGCCATCAGCGTCTACGTCGAACTGATCCGCGGCACGCCCATGCTGCTCCAGCTCTATTTCTTCTGGCTGCTGCTGCCCAAGATCCTGCCCGAGATGCCCGACGTGCTCTGCATCCTCTGCGCGCTCGTCGTCAACTCGTCCGCCTACGTGGCCGAGATCATCCGCGCCGGCATCCAGGCCGTCGATCACGGCCAGCGTGAAGCCGCGCTCAGTCTGGGCATGGAAGAGAAGTACATCATGGCGAAGATCATCTTCCCCCAGGCGATCAAGAACATCCTGCCCGCGCTGGGCAGCGAGATGATCGTCATGATCAAGGAAACGTCGCTCGCCTCCACGTTCTTCATCGGCGAGCTGATGACCGCCTACAAGAAGGTGCAGTCGGTCACGTTCCTGGCGATCGAGCCGCTGTGCATTTCCGGCTGTATCTATCTGTTCCTGACGATCAGTCTGTCGAGGCTGACGCGCCGTCTGGAAAGGAGGCTGAGGGCCAATGAGCGCTGATTCCGTCATCCGCGTGGAGAAACTGCACAAGAGCTTCGGCGCGCTGCACGTGCTGCGCGGCATCGACATGGAGATCAGCCGCGGCGAGGTCGTCACGATCCTCGGTCCTTCGGGCTGCGGCAAGAGCACGCTGCTGCGGTGCATGAACCTTTTGGAGACGCCGGATTCCGGCAGCGTCTGGTTCCACGGCACGGACATCGCCGCGCCGGGCGCGGCCGTGATGCAGGCGCGGCGCAAGATCGGCATGGTCTTTCAGCACTTCAACGTCTTTCCGCACCTGAGCGTCCTTGACAACGTCACGATCGCCCCCGTCACCAACGGCACGCTCACGGCCGCCGAGGCGAAAGCGAAGGCGCTGGCGCTGCTTGACCGCGTCGGCCTGGCCGACAAGCGCGACGAGTTCCCCGGCAAGCTCTCCGGCGGGCAGAAGCAGCGTCTCGCCATCGTGCGCTCGCTGGAGATGGACCCGGACGTGATGCTGTTCGACGAGCCGACGAGCGCACTCGACCCGGAAATGGTCATGGAAGTGCTCGACGTCATCAAGGAGCTGGCGCAGAGCGGCATGACGATCGCCATCGTCACGCACGAGATGGGCTTTGCCCGCGAGGTGTCCGACCGCGTGCTCTTCCTCGACGAAGGCGTGATCTACGAGCAGGGCACGCCCGAGGAGGTCTTTGACCACACGCGCACCGAACGTGCCCGGGAGTTCTTCCGCAAGGTCATCCACGCCTAGTATTCCCGGGGAGAAACAGCGTATTTCTCATTTTTTAATTTGCTTTGCTGGGAAAACTCGGCTATAATACCGCCAGCAACAAAAATTTCTCGTCGTAAAGGAAGGATTCTCATGAAAAAGTATCTTGCTGAGTTTGTCGGCACTCTGGTTCTCGTCCTGTTCGGCTGCGGCACGGCTGTCGTGCTCGGCTGCCAGGCCGGCACGGTCAATGCCGCCTATCTGGGCACGGCGCTGGCGTTCGGCCTCTGCATCGTCGCCATGGCCTACTCGATCGGCAACGTTTCCGGCTGCCACATCAACCCCGCCGTTTCGCTGGGCGTGCTGCTCACCGGCGGCATGAGCTTCGGCGACTTCATCGGCTACGTGATCGCTCAGTTCGCGGGCGCCACGGCCGGCGCGGCCGCGCTCGGCTATCTGTGCGGCTGGGACTGCGGCTTC
>JAEEUD010000247.1 GCA_016286835.1 Pyramidobacter sp.
ATCACGTACGGGCCGTGCACCTGCGAGCAGGTCACAAACGGCTCGGCCGCAGCGATGCGTTCGATCTCGGCCAAAGCGTCCACGCCGCGCAGCGAGAGCCTGGCGGAAAACGGACTGTCCGGCGGCAACGGATAATCATAAAAACCGTTATCGGACTCGATCGTAAAACTCTTACACTTCAATGTGTTTCACCAACTCTCTCATGCGCGCGATAAAGTACAGACTGCCACAGACGATCACCGGCCCGCCGCGGTCAAGCGCTGCCTGCAGCGCCTGTGCCGGTTCGGCATAGACAGCAGGTGCTTCGTCCCACGGCAGGATGCGCGCCTTCGCAGCAAGCGTATCGGCCTTCTCGCAACGTGCAAAGCCGGCCATTTCGGTACAGAACAGCTTCGCACGGGAGAAAGCACGGGCGTACTGTTCCAAAGCGCCCATGTAGTTTTTGTCGGCCATCGAAGCGTAAACGAAACTGATCTGTGCGTCCGATCCGTATAACGACAGAAGCGACCGCACCAGCGCCGCTGCTCCGTGCGGATTGTGTGCGCCGTCGAGGATCAGATCAGGGTCCCGGCGGAACACGTCCATCCGCCCCGGCCACCTCACGGCAGCCAGTCCCGCGCACATGTCCGCTTCGCTTACGGGCAGGACATCCGCAATGATCTCCAGAGAACGGACTGCGAGCGCCGCGTTCTCCGGCTGAAAAGCCCCAACCAGAGGCGTGAACCAGCTTTTGGCACCGACAGGCGTGCGCAGTGTAAACTCGCCGCCGTCAAGAGAACATCTCACGTCCGAGATCCGACAGCCGTCCGTAAAGATTTCTCCTCGTGCCTTCTGCTGTAAGCACGTCTGAAGAAACAGTCCGTTCATCTCCGCAGGACTGCCGCAGAACAATGCCCGTCCCCCGGGCTTGATGATCCCGAACTTGTGGGAAGCGATCGACTCAAGCGTATTTCCAAGCAGATGCATGTGATCCATCCCGAGAGGTGTGATTACCGACAGGAGCGGAGACGAAAGCACGTTCGTAGCATCGTTTCGACCGCCCAGTCCCGTCTCGATCACCGCGGCTTCGACGCTCTCGCGCTTCATCAGCCAGAACGCTGCCGCCGTAAAGATCTGGAAATACCCCAGCCGGCATTCAGAACAGGCGTCAAGCGCTTTCTGCACTTCGTCAAGCGCCTCGTGCCATGAGCTCACGGGCAAAAGTGCGCCGTTCACGCGCAGCCGCTCGCCGATGACCTGCAAATGCGGGCTTGTGTACAGCGCCGTTTTATAACCGGCGCCCCGCAGCATCGCGTCCAGATACGCCGCCGTCGAGCCTTTGCCGTTCGTCCCGGCGATATGAATGGCAGGAAGATCGGTTGGATTTCCCATCCTTGCCAAGACCCGATTCAAAAAAACAAGCCCCGTCTGTGAATCGGGGCTTGTCATCGAGTCAAGACGCCGTTCGAGATCATCCCAAAGGTCTGTCTGACTCATGCTTATTCTTCTTTACTCAGACAGGCTGGCGATGTTCTCGAGGATGCGCGTGCGGCGCAGTTTCGACTCGGCCATGCGGGCGCGTTCCGTCTCGACGACGTCTTCGGGAGCGCGGGCGACGAAGCTCTCGCTGGAAAGCTTCTTCTCGCTCTTGGCGAGGTTGCTTTCCACCGTCTTGAGCTCCCTTTGCAGGCGTTCCACCTCGGCCTTCGGATCGAGCAGATCGCCGACGGGCAGGAAGACCTGTCCGGCGCGGACCATCGAACTGAGCGACAGATGCGGCTTTTCCGCGTCGGCAGAAAGCACGTCGATCTCGTTCACCTTCGCCGTCAGCGTGACCATGTCGCGGTTCGCTTCGAGGACGGGCAGGAATGCGGCGTCAGGTGCGCGCAGAACGATCTTTTGCACGTTCTGGCTGGGCGGCAGGCCGGCCTCGGCGCGCAGGTTGCGGATCGAACGGATGAACTCCTGAAGTACACTCATCTGCTCCGTCGCTTCCGGGTCAGCAGCATACTCAGCCGCATCAGGCCAGGCCTCGCGCTCCATCGGCTGCGTGCCGAAACCGAACGCGTGCCAAAGTTCCTCGGTGACAAACGGCGTGAACGGATGCATCAGCCGCAGCACGTCCTTGAACACGCGCAGGATCACGCGACGCGTGGCGTCCTGACGCTTTTCGCCTTCGTCGCCGTAGAGCGCGGGTTTGCTCATTTCGATGTACCAGTCGCAGAAGTCGCCCCAGACGAACTCGTACAGCTCACGGGCAGCCTCACCCATGAAGTAGCCGTCAAGGTCCTTCGTCACGGCCTCGTCAACGCTGCGCAGGCGTTCAAGGATCCATCTGTCGTGCAGACGCATGTTTTCCTTCGCCGGCAGCGCGTCGTAGTCGCCGTCGCCGAGGTTCATCAGCGCAAAGCGGGCGGCGTTCCAGATCTTGTTGATGAAACGCTTGTAGTTCTCGATCTTCGAAGGTCCGAGAAGGATATCACGGCCCTGCACCGTCAGCGCGGCCACGGTGAAGCGCAGCGCGTCGGCGCCGTAGAGCTTGATCATGTCGATCGGGTCGATGCCGTTGCCGAGCGACTTGCTCATCTTGCGGCCCTTCTCGTCGCGGACGAGCGCGTGGATGAAGATGTCATGGAACGGCACTTCGTCCATGAACTCCAGCCCCATCATGATCATTCGCGACACCCAGAAGAAAATGATGTCGAATCCCGTGACCATGACCGAGGTAGGATAGAAGTATTTCAAGTCTTCGGTGTTGTCCGGCCAGCCCATCGTCGAGAACGGCCAGAGGGCGCTGCTGAACCAGGTGTCAAGGACGTCCTCGTCCTGCTTGATCTTGTGCGAGCCACACTTGGCGCAGCAGTCGGGATCGTGCTCCGCCACGGTAACGTGACCGCACTCCTCGCACGTCCAGGCAGGGATGCGATGGCCCCACCAGAGCTGACGCGAGATGCACCAGTCGCGCACGCCGTCCATCCACTGATAGTACGTGCGGTCCCACTGGGCGGGGATCCACTTCATGCGGCCAGCCTTGGATGCCTCGACTCCCCTCTCGGCCAGCGGAGCGACCTTGACGAACCACTGTTCGCTCAGGTACGGTTCCACTGTCGTGCCGCAGCGGTAGCAGTGACCGACCTGGTGCGGCAAATCCTCGATGTGGTCGAGCACGCCTTCGGCTTCGAGCAGCTCGAC
>JAEEUD010000248.1 GCA_016286835.1 Pyramidobacter sp.
CGATATCGACGGCATCGAGCAGCAGCTCATGTCCGTACACGGCTTTAACAAGATCTGCGTCGACGCCGTCGATTATAAAGACCTGAAAGTTTTTGCCGTCGCGCTTTACCGTGCCATGGCACATGGGAAAATCTTCATCTTCCGTACGGCCGCAAGCCTTGTCAAAGTCTTGGGAGGAGTCAGCGATACGCCGCTTTTGACGCGCAAAGAGCTGATTTCAGGCACCGCGAAAAGCGGCGGCATCGTCGTGGTTGGCAGCCATACGAAAAAAACGACCGCGCAGCTTGCAGAGCTCCTGAAACTCGATGATGTCGTTCCGATCGCGTTCAACTCCGACACGGTGCTCGAGGGCGACGCTGCTTTTGACGCCGAAGTCCGCCGCTGCGTCTCTGAAGAAGAAAAGGTCATCGCCTCGGGCAAAACAGCTGTGTGCTACACCAGCCGCACTCTTCTCAGCCTCCCCTCGGATACGAAGGAAAGCGCACTGCTCCGTTCGGTAAAAATCAGCGACGGCGTCCAGCGCCTTGTGGGAGAACTGAAGATCACGCCTGCATTCGTGGTTGCCAAAGGCGGAATCACCTCCAGCGACGTGGGAGTCAAAGCACTTGGCGTCCGCCGTGCGACGGTCATGGGGCAAATCAGGCCCGGCGTGCCCGTATGGCGTACGGGAGCGGAAAGCCGATTCCCTTCGATCCCCTACGTGATCTTCCCCGGCAACGTCGGTGTCGATATGACCCTGCGTGAAGTCGTCGCCGTTTTGACGGGTCAGAAACTTTAGTTCCTCGTTCCGATCAAATAGCAACCATACACAAATTTGCAGCTCGGAAATTTGTGTATGGTTTTTATGTCGAGTTCCACCACTCCTTTTCGTCTGACTGAAAATGCCGCCGTCCGGAAAATCCCCTGACGGCGGCATTTATAATGACGAGCAATTTACAGGACCAGAGACAGCGCTTTGACGAGAAGCGTGCGTAATTTAGCGGCCCGCTCGGGCGTCGGCGGTTCTTTTTCAAGGTCGCCGAACTGTGCAAGCAACGGCAGAAGCGGCGTCAGTTTTTCCAGTGGCAATGCAGTCGTGTCGTATTTCAGCAGCAGCCCGCCCGTCGTCGAGTTCAGCTCGGCACTCGTCACGGCAGGGATCGCCTCGAACGCTGCACGGACCATCGCACCCGTTTCCGCATCCCGCAGCAGCGAACTGCGCAGGCGGATGCGTCCGGGGATGAAGCTCTCAACGATGTCCACGGCCACACCTCCCCCCGTCCAGCGGTGTCATGCAGTACAGACTGGCGCCGAGCGTGAACGAATTGTGCAGCAAAGCCGACAGAGCCGGGCTGAGCAAGCCGCAAACGCCTAGCAGAATGATAGCCGAGTTGACACCGATGATCGCAGCGTGGCTGCGGCGGATCCGGTTCATCGCAGCCGCGCTGAGGCGCTTTGCGTAGGGCAGGCGCGAGATCCCGTGATCATACAGGACCACGTCGGCCACCTCACGGGCGATGTCAGTGGCACTGCTCATGGAGATCCCCACGTCGGCGGCCGCCAACGACGGACTGTCGTTGATGCCGTCACCGACCATGGCGACCCTGGCACCACGCTGCGAAAGCTCGCGGATCGCCTCGGTCTTATCGGCTGGCAGCAGTTCGGCACGATACTCTGAAATGCCCAGCTGTGAAGCGACGTGAGCCGCCGTGTGGACGTTGTCGCCGGTGAGCATGACGACGTTTTTCACGCCGCATTCGCGCAGTTCGCGGACGACTGACGCCGACTCTTCGCGCACTGGGTCTTCGATGAAGATGACGCCGGCCAGTTTCTCCCCGAGGGCCAGATAAAGCGTTGTTGCGCCGCAGGATTCTTTGACGATCTGCCGCAGTGTTTCGGGATCGCAGGCAATATGCTCATCTTCAAAGATGAAGTGTGCGCTGCCGATCAGCGCCTGGCGGCCGTGCAGGGTAGAACGGATGCCGTGCGCGACGACGTATTGCAGCTCTGCGTGTTCTTCTTCGTGGCGAAGTCCCTCCGCCTGCGCCTGACGGACAACGGCGCGCGCCAGCGAATGCGGGAAATGTTCTTCCAGACAGGCGGCAATGCGCAGGACTTCGTCGCGCTCGTATCCCGGCATGGGAACGACACGCGAAACGGCAGGCTGCGAAACGGTTAGCGTGCCAGTCTTGTCAAACACAACGGTATCGACAGCGCTCAGACTTTCAAGTGCCTTGCCGCCCTTGATGAGCACTCCGCGCTTGACGCCCGAAGACATGGCGGCAAGAATGGCGAGCGGCGTACACAGTTTGATCGCGCAGGAATAATCGGCCATCAGCGCAGCCGAGGCACGCTGCACGTTCCCCGTGAAGAGCCATATCAGAGCCGCGAGGCCGAAGTTGTACGGCACGAGCGAATCGGCGATGCGCTCGGCACGGAACTGAACGCCGGCCTTGCGTTTTTCCGACTCGTCGATCAGTCTGGCGATCTGGTCGACGCGCGTATCGCCGGACAGCGCCGTGACGCTAACGCACAGCTCCCCCTCCTCGACGATCGTACCGGCGAAAACACTCTGACCGACACGGCGCAGCACGGCCTCGGATTCTCCGGTCATTGAAGCCTGGTTGACGGCAGCCTCCCCGGCGACGACCACGCCGTCGGCGGGGATCATCGTCCCCTGACGGACGACAGCACAGTCGCCCACGCACAGCTCTGCCGCAGGGATCTCTCGCTCCGTGCCGTCTTCTTCACGCAGCCATACAACTCCGATATTGAGTCTCAGGCTGTCACTGAGGTTCTCTCGTGATTTGCGGTGCGTCCACTCTTCAAGTTCGTCGCCCAAACGCAAAAGGTACATCACCGTTGAGGCAGTCCTGAAATCCCTCTGCGCCATAGACGCGCCGATCGCAGCGGCATCGAGCACGGAGACGTTCAACTGACCGTAGCGGAACATACTGTGCACGGCGCGCCGAAAGTACGGCAAAGAACGAAGGACTGTAAGCGCGTTGCGCAACGGTGACGGCAAAAGCGCACGCCTGACGACGCGCCACAGTGTGCCCAGCAGGACGTCGCCAAGTCCCGGCAGGCGGTTCGGGGAGCTCGGGACGGCAGGCATCTGTTCCGCAAGCTCACGGTAATAATCGGGCGTGAGCACCAGCACCGTAAGCAGAACGCGGCTACGCAGC
>JAEEUD010000249.1 GCA_016286835.1 Pyramidobacter sp.
AGACGCGGACGCCGCCGACTTCCTCAACGCCGTCTACGCCGCCGTGCAAGGGCGCGATTACTACGTCACCATGCAGGACAACATCTACGCCTGCGGCTTCGGTGACGGCGCATCCGTCGCCCACACGGCCTGCGCGAAGATGGCGAGCGAGTGGAGCGGCCTGTTCACGTTCGGCGATCTGACCGGCGCTCTGGCGCTCGGCGCCGAAACGGCGCAGTCGAGCGAACAGGGCGGTCTGGAACTGAAGATCGAAGCGAAGCAGGCGCAGCTGCCCGTCTGGATCGTCGCGGAACACGAAAGCGAAAACGTCAGGAAAGCCCTGGAATACTGGAAGGGACAGAACGACGTTTCCCCGGAGCCGCTCAGCGGACAGGGCGCGGACAAGATCTGGCAGCCGCAGCCGATGCGGAAATACAGCGAGGTCAACGAAGAGCACGTCGCACAGGTCCGCCTCACGCTCGGCAGCACCGAGCTTTCGCCGGAAAAGCTGGAAAACGTCTGGTCCTACATCGGCATGGCGCGCCGGCACAGAGGCTACGGCAAAAAGATCCTGCGCGTCTTCAAGGACCCGATCGCCTGCGGCGCGACGAAGCACGAGATGACCTACAAGGGCATGGCGCGCACGTGGTACGAGTACGTGCCCGCGCGCTGCACGCCGGATAGGAAATGGCCGCTGGTGCTGTGCATGCACGGCCGCGGCGGCACGGCCGAGACGTTCTTCGACATCAGCTGCATGTCGCTCGTCGCCGAGGACCGCGGCTTCATCGCCGTGTTCCCGCAGGCGGGCCTGCACCAGCAGAAGCAGGGCGGACTGAAAAACGTGCTCTTCTGGTGCGGCGACCGTGACGGCGTTCCGGAGGACGACGCGGGGTTCCTGCGCACCATGATCGCGGACATCTCCTCACGACTCCCCGTCGATCCCGGCCGCATCTACTCCACCGGCCAGTCCAGCGGCGGCATGATGACCGACGTGCTCTGGTACGCGGCCAGCGACCTGTTCGCCGCCTGCGCCTCGTGGTCGGGCATGTTCCACCCCAAGAAGATCCGCTGCCGCTGCCCCATGAGCGAACCCGTCCTGCCCACGCTGTTCATCTGCGGCGAAGGCGACGCCCTCTGCACGAGCAAAACGCCCGATCCCGACCTGCCGTTCAACCTGATCCCCGAGCTGAAAGCCGACATCCTCTTCAAGCTGGAACGCTTCGGCCTGAAACTCGACGGCTGGGAGACCTGGACGTGCGAACCCATCACGTGGTTCTGCTGGCGCGACGAACAGGGCGTGCCGATGCTCACCGTCGGCATCGTCAAGGACATGGCGCACGCCAATTATCCCGAAGAGAGCCGCCTGACCTGGGACGAGTACCTGTGCCAGTTCAGCAAGGACGAGCAGGGCCGCCTGCTCTGGCGCGGCAAAGTCGTCAAGAGCGCCCTGCGCGAAACGAAATAAGGCTTCACGCCGCCTCAGCGCGGCTCAAAAATATGAAGGAGGAGTTTTTATGAGCAATCCCGAAAAGAAACCGTTCCACGTTCCTCATCAGCTCGTCATCCTGTTTGCCATCGCCGTTCTGGCCACCCTCGCCACGTATGTCGTTCCCGCCGGCACGTACGACACCGTCACCGTCAACGGCCGCAAGATCATCGACGCCACGACGTTCCACTACATCGCCCAGACGCCGGTCGGCCCCTGGGATGCCTTCCTCGCCCTGCCCGGCGGATTCACCAAGCAGGTGGGCATCATCGCCATGATCATGATGATCGCCGGCGCCATCAGCATCATCAACGAGACCAAGTGCATCGACGCCTCCATCGGCCGTCTGGTGTCTCGCTACAAGAACAACCTCTACGTCATCATCCCGCTGCTGCTGGGCGTGTTCACGCTGCTCGGCGCGATGGGCATCAACACCCCGATCATCGCCTTCGTGCCCGTGGCGCTGATCCTCAACCGCAGCCTCGGCGGCGACGCCATGCTCGGCGTGGCGCTCGTGCTCATGGGTCTGATCTGCGGCCTTGGCGGCGGCGCGTTCTGCACCTCGTCCACCGCGGTCGCGCAGAAACTGGTCGACCTGCCCGCGTTCTCCGGCTGGCCGCTGCGTATCGCTGCGTCCGTCGTGCTCTGGGTCGTCGGTTCGTTCTTCCTGATCGCCTACGCGCGTAAGATCCGCAAGGATCCGACCGCCAGCTTCATGTACGGCGCCGAGGACGCTCTTCCCGAAACGCCCGTCGAGGACGTGCCGCTGACGCCCCGCCGCGCTCTGGCGCTCGTCGCCTTCATCATCGGTTTCGTGTTCGTCGTGTACGGCGCCACGCACGGCTGGAAGATCAGCGACGCACTGCCCGCAGTGTTCATGGCCACCGCCATCGTCTGCGGCGCGATCTGCGGCTTCTCGCCCGACAAGATGGCCAAGGAGTTCGTCAAGGGCGCCAAGACCATGGCCAGCGCGGCCGTCGTCGTCGCCTTCGCGACCGGCATCAACACCATCCTCAGCTCCGGCCACATCGTCCACACCATCGTCCATGCCCTTGCCAGCCTGTTCACCGGCACTTCCACCTACGTCTCGGCTATCGGCATGTACATCAGCAACCTGCTCATCAACCTGGTGCTGTGCTCCTCGTCGTCGCAGGCCACCACGGTCATCCCGATCTTCTCCGGCGTGGGCCAGGTGCTCGGTCTGACGCAGCAGGTCGTGGTGCGGACGTTCAACTTCGGCGACGCCGGCGTGTCGCTCTACCGTTGGTACCGCTCCGCCTGGAAGTGATTGGCCATCTTCATGCTCATCGGGACGTCTTCGTCGTCATCGGCGTGACGATCGACTACGGGCCGTTCTAAAATCACTCGTTCGTTTCACAACGCGTATGAAAATGCCGCCGCTTCCGTCTGCAAAAGACGGAGGCGGCGGCATTCGTTTTCCCGTTCGTATTCAAGATCACTCCAGCGGGCAGACGATGCTCATGGTCTGCTCGATGACACGGTGCAGCAGACGGGCCGTCTCGGTCGCGGCGGCGCGGTAAAATACCTCTTTGCCGTCGCGCCGGCTCTCGATCAGTCCGGCGCTTTTGAGCTGGCGCAGACGATGCGACACGGCGGGACTACTCATCTCAACGAGCGCGGATATGTTGCTGACGCACTCCTCCCCGTGGCAGAGCAGCCAGAAGATGCGCAGGCGG
>JAEEUD010000250.1 GCA_016286835.1 Pyramidobacter sp.
TACTGTTCTATGAAAACGATTTTTGAGTATGCCGAAAGGGGGGGAGCGCGTGAAAAGTCTGATCGATTTCAGCCGTCTGGTCAATCCGCTGGGAATGCCCGAAACCGTGCGGAGCGCGCTCGCTGCTGGGGTACAGAACGGGCTGGCCGAGCCGCTCGACGACGATTTTTCCGATCTGCGCGAGATGATCGGGATGCGGCATCGCGCCGCCGTGTCGCAGATCGCGGTCGCGTCGGCCGAAGAGGAACTGTTTTCGCTGCTGGCCGCGGCTTCCGGTGCGAAACACGCGCTTGTGCCGATCCCCTGTCCGCCTGTCTATGAGCGCGCGCTGAAAAAGGCCGGCGTCTCGATGGTCCCGTTGCGCCTTTCGCCGAAGCACAATTTCCGGCTTCAGCCCGGAGATTTGAAAGACGCACTGATCGGCTGTGATCTGCTGCTGATGGGCAATCCCGCTTTCCCGTCCGGTGCGCTGCTGCCGCCGGGAGGGCTTCTGGAAGAGCTTGACGAATGGGTGGCGCGCGGCGGCTGGATCATGATCGACGAAAGCCAGCTCGATTTCACCTACGGCGGCATCGTCAATTCCGTCTGGTCCGGCATCCGTCGAGTGCCCCGCGCTGCGGTGATCCGCTCGTTCACGTCATTTCTGTCGCTTTCCGTCTGTCCGCTCTGTTATGCCGTGGGCGGCGAGGCGTGGGTGAGCGAGGCAAGGGCCCGCCAGTTCCGCCCCGCGGTCGCGCCGTTGGCATCGTGTCTGGCATCTCCGCTGGAAAGTCTGCTCGGCTTCCGCACCGAGACGGTCGATTGCATAACCGAGCTGAGAAACAGGCTGATCGCCCGTCTGCGCCGCATTTCCGGCCTGCGTCCGCTTCCCGGTGATGCCAACTGGGTGCTCTGTGCGCTCGAACGCGACGACCTGACCGTGGCTGACCTTGCCGCGCTGCTGTACCGCCGCGGCTTCATTATCGAGCCCTGCATCGACGGCAGGTATTTTACGCTCGCGCTGCGCCCCACGCAGGACCTGGACCGCTTCATCCGCGTCGCGCGCGAGATCCTCATGCGCCGCAAGGACTACCAGAAGCTGCTGCCGCTGTAAAACCAATGAATAATTAGTAATGAGTAATGAGAACCCAAAAAACAACACGAAGACGCAAAGACACTAAGAATTCTTTTTCTTGGCGCCTTTGCGTCTTCGTGTTGTTGCGTTTAGGTTTTGGATTTCTACCGGCCTTTGCGGCGTTCTCGGCAATGCAAACTGAACAGTACCGCAACGTACCCCCGCAAAGGGTTTTAATTATTAATTACTAATTATTCATTACTAATTGATTTAGAACATTCCCGGCTTCATCGAATCGGGGATCAGCGTCTTATAAACGCGGCCGGCTTTGGCGGTCTCGAAGTCGGCACGGACGCGCTGGCGCAGTTTTTCGTCGTCCAGCAGCGCCAGCGCGATCCGGCTCATCGCCCGTGCTGCCGTGTGCATGCCCTTTTTGGCGATGGAGCTCCGTCCCTGTGCCACGGCCGTCCAGCCGTGCATCACCGTGCCGGCGGCGTAGGTCGTCGTGTACACGCCCACGGTGGGGACCAGCCAGCTCACGTCGCCAACGTCGGTCGAGCCGCCCATTTTTGCCGCGGCGGGATCTTCGACGCCGGTGACGATCGGTTCTTTCGCGTCGGGCTGCGAACCGGCGGCGACGAACTTTTTGGCGTATTCGATCTCTTCCCGCGTGTAACTGACTTCGGCGGCCGATTCCTTCACGCAGGCATAGGCCAGGTCGCGCAGGGCGGCCGGCAGCAGCGTGCTCGCGTAGGCGCTGACCACCTGTTCTTCGACCGATGTGCCGCAGATCAGGGCGGCGCCTTTGGCCACGTCGCAGACGCGCTCATAGACTTCCTGCACCTGGTCCGACTCGGGCGCGCGCAAAGCATAGAGCACGGCGGCATGGGGCTGGACGACGTTGGGCGCGGTGCCGCCGACATCAAGGTAGGCGTAGTGCATCCGCACGTCCGTCGGCACGTGCTCGCGCAGGTAGTTGACGCCGACGCTCATGATCTCGCAGCTGTCGAGGGCCGAGCGTCCTTTTTCCGGCATCGCCGCAGCGTGCGCGGCCTTTCCCGTGAATTTGAAGATCACTCGCGCGTTGGCCAGCGAGCGGGCCATCAGGCCGTTGTAAGTGTTTGGATGCCATGCCAGGCAGAAGTCGACGCCGTCAAAGCAGTGCTCGCGCGCCATGAAGGCTTTGCCGGCGCCGCTTTCCTCGGCGGGGCAGCCGAAGTAGACGATCCGTCCCGGCCGGCCCGTTTCGCGCAGGTATTCGGCCAGCGCGCAGGCGGCCTCCATGCAGCCTGTACCGAGCAGGTGATGACCGCAGCCGTGGCCGCACGCGCCTTTTTCGACGGGCGTTTCTTCGGCACAGTCGGCTTTCTGACTCAGCCCGGGGAGCGCGTCGAACTCGCCCAGAAAACCGATCACGGGGCCGGTTTCGCCCCATTCGGCCTTGAAAGCCGTCTCCATGCCGCCGAGTCTGCGCGTCACGGTGAATCCGCGTTCCTCCAGAAACTTCGCCTGAAGTTCGGCCGATTTGAACTCCACAAATCGGTACTCCGCAAAATCCCAGATTTTGTCGCTGACCGCCTCGAATTCCTTTTCGTGCGAAGCGATGATGTTCTTCATGCGTTCGTCCATCATCCATGACCTCCCGATCGGAAAATAGCGCTCAAATGAGCTCACAACGTTGCGTGGTACTATCATACACGCGATCGCGGCACAGGTAAAGACGGCAAACGGATTCGCGTTTGACAATTCAGCCGCGGCGTATGACAATGGGACGAAACGATCCCAAGAGGAGCCGATACCATGACCGAGATCAAACTGCCCCACGACCACGGGCAAAAGATAGAAACGCTCTGCGGGCACGTCCCGCCCGCCGCCGATTTCCTGGCCGTGTCCGACCTGTTCAAGCAGTTCAGCGATGCCAGCCGCCTGCGCATCTTCTGGCTGCTCTGCCACGGGGAGGAATGCGTCAGCAACATATCCGCGCTCGTTGAGATGAGCAGTCCCGCCGTGTCGCATCATCTGCGCCAGCTCAAAAGCGCCGGACTGATCGAGAGCCGGCGCGACGGCAAAGAGGTCTTTTACCGTGCCGCCGCGACCGAAACG
>JAEEUD010000251.1 GCA_016286835.1 Pyramidobacter sp.
CAGGGCTTTCTTGCCCAGCTTCGCGGTGTAGCTGCCCAGATCTTTCATCGCGCCGCGTCCCTGCACGTAGCGCGCGGGGGAAATCAGTGAAACTGCCATTGGAAAAAACTCCTTTCGGAAAAACAAAAAAATGACGCCGCCTCATAAGAGACAGCGCGGCTATTATAGCGTAATACCGCTATTTGACAAGAGACCTAAAGGGATTTTTATGATCCATTAACGGGCTTTATCTCGGGATACGCAGCGTTTTCAGGTATGCTTTCAGCTCGGGCGGGACGCGGCGGCTCTCGACGGCCTTCTGGATCGCCTTGTTGTGCGTCCAGCGTTCCAGACGCCTGCCTTCGATCACGGCAAGCGCGGCGTCTTTCTGTCTGACGAGCGCTTCGGCGAAGTACCAGGCCACCATCATCTTCACGTAATACTCGTCCGATTTCACGGCGGCGGCCAGCTCCATGAACTCCGGCTCGAACGCCTCGTCGAGGAAGAACCACATCAGCACGCCCAGACCGTAGCGGCAGACGTAGGGCTCGGACGATCGCGCCCAGGCGCAGGCCTGGTCGCGCAGCTCGGCCGTGTGCTTTTTGAAGACGGCGGGCATGAGCCCGTCGCAGATGCCCCAGTTGTCCACGAACGGCAGAAATTCCCTGACGCGTGCCAGGCAGACGGAAAAGTCCTTTTCCTCCGTGATCAGCCAGGCGTGGAGCGCGTTTTCATCATAATATTTGTGCGGCAGTTCCTTCAGGAACGCCTCCGCTTCGGGCGTGCCGCGCACCTCGCGCACAAGCCCCCTCATGACGGGCGCGCGCACGCCGAGGATCGTGCGTTTGTCCACCGTCGGCAGGATGCCGGCCATAAATTTCGCGTAAGCCGGTTCGGCCCTCTCCCTCAGACGCTCCGTAAAGATCCCCATGCGCATCACGCTCCTTTTGCCTGCGATTGTACCACACCCGCTCCGGGCGCGCTCATGTCGACAAAATATCCTGTGGACAGGCGGCGGGGCGCACTCTATAATGATCGTGATTTTAAAGTTATTTCACCGTAAGGAGGCGCACCATGAAAAACATCCAACTGTGCCCTGACGGCAAATACCGCTGGGCGTACGAACTGAGCCTGTACAAAAATCCGCACATCCTCTTTCTGGTCTGGAAGATCTTTGGCTGGATCCTTTTCGGCATCTGGGTCTTCATGTTGATCCTGCAGGTGTCCGACGGTATCCTCAGCGCGAAAGAGATCGTCCTCTTCTCGCTCAAGTTCCTGGGCGGCATCGGCGCACTCGTGTTCGTCCTCAGCATCCTCGGGTACGGCCTCTACGCGTTCATCATGGGCGGCAAGTACTGCGCGCTGTTCGAGATGGACGGCAAAGGCGTGGAGCACAAGCAGATGAAGGCCCAGGTCAAAAAGGCGCAGCTGATCGGTGTGCTCACCGCGCTTGCCGGTCTGGCCGGCGGCCGCGTCGGCACCGTCGGACAGGGAATGATGGTTGCCGGCTCGTCGGGAGGCATGTACACCGCGTTCGAGCACGTCAAGAGCATCAAGGCGGACAAAAAGCGCTCGCTCATCAAAGTCAACGAAACGCTGTTCAAAAACCAGGTCTACGCCGACGGCGAAGACTTCGACTTCGCGCTCGACTACATCGTCAAACGCTGTCCGAACGCGAAAGTGACGATCAAATAATCCAAGGAGGTCATGATGATGAAAAAACTGTACGCCGCGTTTGCCCTTTTCTGCCTGTTCTCGGCGACATGCAGCGCGAAAGACGCCGCCGAGCTGGCCCGCGCTGGGACCGTTGAGGAAGTCAGGGAGGCCATTGCCGCGGGAACGTTCGTCGTCAATCCCGAAAAAGGCACGTCACCGCTGAAAAACGCCATCACCGGTGGCAACGTGCCCGTCGTCGAGTTCCTGCTTTCAGCCGGCGCCGACGTGAACTACGGCAACCACACGGCACTGATGGAAGCCGCCCGCTGCGGCACGGATGCCAAACTCGTCAACATGCTGCTTGCCGCCGGCGCGAACGTGAACGCGCGCGACACGGACGAACGGACCGCCCTGTATCACGCCGTGAACGGCAAGTGCTCGATCGAGGTCATCGACGCGCTGCTGGCCGCCGGCGCCGAGGTGAACGCGCAGAATAAAAACGGGCTGACGCCGCTGATGCATGCGCTTTCCGGCGAAAAACCGGAGTCCTTTGCAGCCGCCATACACCTGGCCGCCAGGGGAGCCGACCTGAACGTGCTCGACAAGTTCGGCCGCAACGCGCTGCACCATGCCCGCGGTCACGAACGCGTGGCCTGGCTGCTGGAGCAGGGCGTGAAGCCCGTCGTCAGCACGAGCGGGTTGACGGCCGCGATGAGCTGCATCGATGACGCCGAAAGCGTGAAACTTCTGCTCGATGCCGGCGTCGATGCCAATGCCGCCACGCAAAACGGCAACACGGCGCTGATGTACGCGGCCGGACACCGCGTGCCCGCCGCCGGAAAGCTGCTGCTTGAACGCGGCGCGGATGTGAACGCCGCTGATGCCAAGGGCTGGACTGCGCTGATGTACGCGGCGGAAACAGGCTCCAGCGACATGCTGATGCTGCTCATCGAAGCCGGTGCGAACGTCAACGCCAAGGATGCCGCCGGCTGGACCGCGCTCACACATTCTGCGGCCATCGGCACCACGCAGTATTTCCAGCCGCTGCTGAAGGCCGGCGCGACCGTGCAGGCCGCTTTTGAGGACGCCCAGGAGCGCCAGAGCGGCAACAGAGTCCGCGCCAGAACGAAAGAACGCCTTGAGAAAATGGCCGCCGCGATGGGGAAATAAGACGTATCGTGAGATGAAACCGCGCATCGTCCTGCCGTTTCCCGGCCTGAGCGCGGCGATGCGGAAAAAAGGAGGACCCATGAGAGACTTTTCTTCCGAATACCAGAGCAAAAAGACCACTGCCGCCGAGCTGGCCGCCCGCGTGCAGTCCGGCTGGCTGATCGGCATGGACGCCGCCGCGTCACATACTCCGTTCATCATGGCCGAGATCGAAAAACGCGCCCGTGCCGGCGGACTGACTGGCGTCAAGGTGCAGTCGCTGCTTGACGTGTACCCCTGGGGCATGTTCGCCGACAACTCACTGTTTGGCAAAGTGCAGATCGAGTCGTGGTTCACCGGCGCCGGCGG
>JAEEUD010000252.1 GCA_016286835.1 Pyramidobacter sp.
TTCACGCCGGCAGCGGCCTTACCGATGCAGTAATCAAGCAGCATGTTGAACTTGAAGCGTTTCCTTTTGCCGATTTTGACCAGACGGGTCACGTCCAGAGTTTTGAAAAAAGTCACCATCGGATTCGGCGCTTTCATCCAGAGATCATAAGCCGTGGCTCTCGTCGTGTCCTGCGGTCTGATTTCTTTTGCCATTGTTTGTCCTCCCGTGTCCGTCCCCCATGCTGATCGGGCGATCAGATCGGGATGTTGGAGGCCATTATACGACGCCTGCGGTGAGGCGTCCATCAACAGCACATCGCGGATAACTATATTCAGACTAGGGCTGTCCGGGCAACGAGAGGGTCGCTGTTACAGTGCCAGTGCCGAGGAGTCGTTTCAGCTCTTCCTTGGTAATACCTTTGAGCCATCCAAGTCTCGTGAACGTCCAGGAGTTGCGGTCGTAATACATGACGAAGTATCGGCCCTGATACAGGATCAGATCGCCGGAATCGGTGTCGAGCGGCTCGTCGTTCGTGGGCAGGGATTTCGGGAGAGGTCCGACTTTTTCAAAATTGCCGTAATCCTCGAGTTCGAGCGTCAGCGGCTTTTCTTTGAGCAGGTCAGCGAGTGCCCTTGCCGATGAGTTATCGGCGAGCGTTGCCGTGAGAACTCGCCCGTTTATCAGAATGGTCATGTTCGGTTCATTTTTAGTTTCGCTCCGTGCGACGGCAGACAGGCTGAAGAAAAATGTCAGACTGATAACGAGGACTCTGGCTACGGATGCACAACGTCCTGCTTCCATTTTCTGAAGGAACTCCTTTCCTTCTTATTTCTCGTGGAACCCTTTGGGACTCAGCGTGACTTTGCCGGGCATGTTTTCGACTTCCAAAGTGTTGTTCAGCATGTCCTGTGCTTTTTCCCAAAATTCCCGATGCGCTTTTGAATTTCTGTACGAATCGCGAGCTGCATCATCCCTGAACAATTCATACGTGTGGATCATGTTGGTACGCTCCTGTTCAGACGTGGCAAACAGGCCCATGACGCCGGCGTCCTCTGCCACGCCGCGGCGCATTTCCTCTGCGATCAGCTTTTTGAAAGCGTCCAGCTTTTCCGGTTTGACTTCGTACAAACGAAGCACCACATCAGTCCCGGTCCCCTCCTCTTTCTGCTCCAGGACGATTGGATCGACGGGGAGGATGACAAGTTTTTCCAGGATCGCTTTCCGCTCTTCCCTGTATTTTCGGAAGCCAGCACTTCCCACATGGATCTCATAAGCGGCTTCGTCTTCGTAGATCTCCAGTAAGCGCATGACGTTCGGATTCTGCTTATCCAGACTGCCGTACAGGGCATATGTGCCGGATTCTTTGGCAGCCAGCGGCGCCACGTTCCGGGCGGCCATGCCCATCATCTCGCCCATAGTGCCCGGTTTTGCCTGTAAAACGGCCCAGTGGACCAGAGGGAGTTTTCCTTCGGGTGTCGTGATCGGTTTTGCTTCCGCAACATGAGCTTTCATGCCCCAATATGCCGCCAGAACGAGGCAGACGGCTGCGATAAAGTTGAATCTCATGTGTGTCGCTCCTATCTTGTGATTGAAAATATCATGCACTTTAGGGCGAGCTTTAGGTCAAAGCGCGCCCCTCGTTGTTATTTTGCAGAAGGCGAATTGCCGTCCTTCCGTCCTTTTGCCGATATCGTGCAGGTCTAGCGAACCGTCATACGGCGGAACGTTCAGCCACGGTTACTTCGCGTTCCTTACGAGGCGGAATCCCCGGCTGGCGAACGCGTCGTCCGGCGTTTGGGATGAGCGGTAAGCGCTGCGCAGATGTTTGGCAAAGTCGTTCCAACCGCCGCCGCGGCAGATGCGCGTGGCGCCGGTTTCAGGCCCGGCCGGATCGGTCTGCGCTTCGCGCGGATACGTGCCATAGCGGTCCCAGCACCATTCGCTGACGTTGCCGTGCACGTCGTACAGGCCCCAGGGATTGGGCTTGAACGAACCGACGGGCACGGTGTGTCCCCGGTATGTCCCCGGTTTTACGTCCAGATTGCCGGTGGAGAAGTAGTTCTGTTCGATGTTGTACGGATAGTGTCCGTAGTAATTGGCCTGTTTGGGACTGGGGGAGGGAATGATGCTGAACGGTCCTTTTGTGCCGGCTCGGGCGGCGTATTCCCACTCGGCCTCGGTGGGCAGCCGCCAGCCGTTGGCGCTGCGGTTCCAGGTCACGTTTTCGCCGTCGATCGTATATGCCGGCGTCAGGCCGTCTTGTTTGCTTTTCGCGTTGCAGAAGCGGACTGCGTCGAACCAGCTGACTGTCTCGACAGGGAGTTTGGCTCCGCGGTTCTCGCTCGGGTTTTTGCCTGTGACGGCCTGATACTCGGCCTGAGTTACTTCGTGTGTGCCGATGTAAAAGTCGCTCACGGTCACGGTGTGCTGAAGTTCGTCGGCTTCACGCCAGTTTTCGCTCTCTGGGCTGCCCATGACGAACGTGCCGCCTTTGATCAGCACCGTGCCGTCGGCCGCTGCGAAGGCAGCGGAGGCGCACAGGAGCAGCGTAGCGCTCAGAACGATCTTTTTCATGACTTAAAAGCCGTTCTTTTTCAGCCAGTCGTCAAGATCGCGTCCCAGCGTATCGCCGCCGGAGTAGTAGATCGAAAGGGGGTGCTGCACGGTGGCGTTCGGCACGAGCTTGGTGATGGCGGAAACGCTCTGACCGAGGCGTCCGCCGCCGTTGCTGCAGAACGGCGAGATGACCTTGCCTTTGAAGTCGTCGCTTTCGCGGACCGTGGCGATCGGCATAGGGATGCTGGCCCACCAGTTGGGGTAACCGAGCAGGATCGTGTCGTACTTGCTCATGTCGGCGACTTTGTTCTTGATGGCCGGACGGGCGGCGGCGCGCTGGTCGCGCTGGGCTTCCTTGAGCACGGTGTTATAGTCGTCGGAATAGGGCTTGACGAGTTCGATCTCGAACACGTCGGCGCCGGTCTTGCGGGCGATCTCGCGGGCGATGCCGCGTGTTGTGCCGCCCCAGGAGTAAAACGCAATCAGCGTTTTGGCGGGCGTGGGCTTGGCAAAGGCGGCCGAGGCGGCGAAAACGGTGAGAACTGCTGCGAGGATGGCGAGGGTCTTGTTCATGGAATTATCTCCTTTCTAT
>JAEEUD010000253.1 GCA_016286835.1 Pyramidobacter sp.
CGTGATGATCCAGTTGGTCATGTAGCCGCCGTACGAGCCGCCGGTGACGCCGAGGCGCGCGCGGTCGAGGAACGGCAGTTCGCGCAGGCAGTGCTCGACGAAGGCCATGATGTCGCCGTAGTCCTTGACGCCGTAATAGCCGCGGATGTCGTCGAAGCCGCCGGGCCGGCCGTCGCCGCCGCGCGGATTGCAGTACAGCACGGCATAGCCCTGCGCCGCCCAGCACTGCATCTCGTGGAAGTACACGTCGCCGAAGGCGGCCTTCGGCCCGCCGTGGATGTGGACGATGGCCGGGTACTTTTTGCCCTCGACAAAGCCGACGGGCTTCATGAACCAGCCGTCGAGCTGCCAGCCGTCGTTTTCATAGCTCAGGTATTCGGGGCGCGACAGCTCCAGCCCGCTCATGACCGCGTCGTTGTGGGCCGTCAGCCTGATCTCGTTCGCGCCGTCGAACAGGTACAGCTCCTGCAAAGCCAGGCCCTTGAAGCCGACGATCGCGGCGCGGCCGTCCTTCCAGTCCCAGTTGTCGACGGTGGCAAGTTCGTGCGTCAGCGTCCGGACCGAGCCGTCGGCCGCGAGCGCGCGCAGGCCGCTGGTGAAGCCCTCGGTGGAGCAGAAGACGATGCGGTCCCCGTCGCGGACGAACGCGCCCTCCTGATCGGCGGTGTTGTAGCGGCAGTCGCTGCCCACGCCGTTGCGCAGGCTGCTGTCGAGCTCGGGCGAGAGGGGCGTGAGCTTTTTGTCCCTGAGCGCGAAGAACTGGATGTTCTGATTGACGCCGTCCTTTTTCTGATCGCTGCCCGTGACGAGCACGCCGTCGCCGTCCCGGCGGGCGTCCTTGAACGCGAAAGCCAGCCCTTCGCTGAGGCAGACGGTCTGGCGCGTGCCCAGGTCGAGCTCGAAAACGTGGTTCCTGGCGGGCTTCAGGTCGGTGTATTCGACGCCGGTGAAGAGGACTTTTTTCCTGTCGGCGGAAAGGTGCCACTTGGCCACGTCCATCTTGGGCGAGGTGAGCCACGAGAACGATCCGTCCGCCGCGTCGTATACGGCGAGCGCGGCGCGGCGCTGGCAGACGAAGCCCTTGCCGTTGGACGTGAAGGGGACCTGCTCGATCACGTAATAGTCGGCGCCCTCGGGATTGTCGTATATCGGCTCGTAGTTGGCGGCGATCAGATACTCTCCGCCGCCGAGGTCGGCGACGGCACTCGCGGCCGCGGGCACGGAGAAGAGCCGGCGCGCTTCGCCGCCGGCAAGCGGCAGCGCGTAAAACGCCGTCGTTCCCTTCGCCTCGCCGCCGCGGTCGGACGCGAAGACAAGCTCGCGCCCGTCGGCGCTCCAGCAGAAGAACTTCTCGCTGCCGCTGAACGTCAGCTGCCGGTCTTCGCGCGAGGCAACGTCGCACAGCCACAGGCAGCAGTCATAGCCGTTGCGCTCGAGCGAGGCGCGCGAGACGACATAGGCGATCTTCCCCCCGTCGGGAGAAAACGCCGGCCGCGAAAGGAACGCAAACGAAAGCATATCGTCGTACTTGACTGGACGCATGATGGAACCTCCTTGAGGTGATTAGTAATTAGTAATTAAAACGGCTTTTGCGGCGCAATTTGATGTTGAGAAGAGCGCAAAACTCCGTTTCAGGCGGAAATCTTCTCGCACGCGAAGCGCAGGGCGGCGGCGTAGGTTTCGGCGTCGGGGCAGTAGACGCGCATCAGCGTGCCGCGGCGGCCTTTGAGCAGCAGCACGCGCAGCGAAGGCAGCTCGGCCGTTTCGCTGACGTCGGCCCAGGACACCTGTTTTTCCACCGATTTCGACCAGCTCTGCGGCGGTTCGACGGCAAAGGGACGGAAACGCAGAAAAGCGCTCCCGAGCGCTCGGGGGAAACATCTCAGATTTTCGCAGCGCGCGCCGTTTTCGTCAAAGCGGTAGGCGGCCGCGTAGCGGTTGCGCAGCACGACGAAAGCGACGACGACGTAAAAGACGGCGCAGAGCAGGCACAGGTCGAGTCCGATGACGGCCGCGCCGCGCACGTGGGAGAGATGGACGAAACCGTCGAAATAAAACTGCGCGGCCAGCAGGATCAGCCAGGCAAGCAGGAAGACGACGGCCTCGATCGTGAGGAAATCCAGCAGGATCAGCGGATTCGTCCCCACCGGCACGCCGGCGGTCCAGCGAAGCCCGTCGCGTGAACGGGACGACATGAAAACAGCTCCTTTCTCAGGAAAAGCAAATTCCAAAGCGAAACACGAAGACACAAAGACACGAAGGACGCCTGAAAAACGCGCCGCGCGGTATGTTCCGTGTGAAACATGCCTCGCGGCGCGTTTATGATCGCATCATGTCGCCGACACGAAGGGCACTGTTACGGCAAGAAACGGCACGGCCGCCGAACGAAGTTCAAAACGGCTGTGAAGGGCGTTTCCTCCCTTCCTGTTTTTCTTTGTGCCTTTGTGTCTTTGCGTTGGGTTTGAACCTTAAAAGCTTTATTCTCCGATCAAGCGGACCTGATCGGGCTTGCGGATCAGCTCGATGCCGTCGCCGCGACGGACTCCGCGGCCGCGGATGATCTTCGCCTTGCTGTACTGCGGACGGGCGTCGGTGATCTGGATCACGGCGATGTAGTCGCGCTCGGCGTCCAGCACGTTGCCGTGAAGGTCGCGGATCGGCGCGCCCTCGCGGAAGACGGCGTAGAACTGGCCGCGGCGGGCGCCCGCCGTGGTGCTGCCGGCGTCGATGGTGACGGAACCGGCACGATTCTCAAGCACGTAATTGCTGCCGCCGCTGCCGGGAGCCGCGCCCGCGCCGACCGCTTCGCGCAGGTTGTTGACGACTTTGGTGACGGCCTTGTGCGTGGCCGTGGCCAGCTGACCGCCGGAACGGCCCGAGCCGAAACCGCCGTAGCGGCTGACGAGCCCGCCGAGCACGTCGGTGGCTGCGCCCTCGGCGCGGCCGGCGTAGACGATCGCGCCCGAAGTGGTGTCGACGATGCGCACGTCGAGCGTGACGTAGGCCGTGTTCGTGTTGGCCAGGCCGCTGAGGAGCCCGCCGCGGTAGCCGCCGAGGATGGCGCCGGCGGCGCCGCCCGTGTTGGTGGTTTCATACTTGGTGACCGCGCCGGTGATGATG
>JAEEUD010000254.1 GCA_016286835.1 Pyramidobacter sp.
GGCCGCGGCCGCATTTGTCGGTGCAGTACGGCGTGGCGGGCGTGGAGGCGCCGTAGGCGGAGGAGCAGCCGGAGGCGTTGGTGATGTACATGCGGTCGCCGAACAGCTGCGTGACGAGCTTGATGTACGGCGTCTCGCCGCAGCCGGCGCACGCGCCTGAAAACTCGAAGTACGGCTTGAGGAACTGCGAGTTCTTGACGCTCGTGTCGTTGGCGACGTCCTTCTTGATCGCCACTTCTTCGACGCCGTAGTTCCAGTTGGCGGCTTCGCCCAGCTGGGTCTCCAGCGGGCGCATCGTCAGCGCTTTTTCCTTCGCGGGGCAAACGTTGACGCAGCTGCCGCAGCCCGTGCAGTCACAGGGAGAGACCTGCATCCGGTAGGTGTAGGCTGCGCCTTTCAGACCCTTGGCGGGAACGGCGGCGAACGATGCGGGCGCGGCGGCCTGCTCGGCTTCGTTCAGGAGGATGGGGCGGATGGCGGCGTGGGGACAGACCAGCGCGCACTGGTTGCACTGGATGCATTTGGCCGCGTCCCATTCCGGCACTTCGACGGCCACGCCGCGTTTTTCGTACTTGGTCGTTCCGGCCGGCCACGTGCCGTCCAGGACGCCGTATTTCTTGAAAACGGAGATCGGCAGCGCGTCACCTTCCTGCCGGTTCATCGGGATCACGACGTCCTTGACGAAGTCGGGGACGCGGCCGGCTTCCGCCGGCTGATCGGCGGCATCGGCCCAGGATGCGGGGATGTCGATCTTGACGAGACCTTCAACGCCCCTGTCCACGGCCAGATAGTTCAGATCGACGACGGCCTGTCCCTTTTTGATGTAATAGGTGTCGTGGATGGCCTTCTTCATGGCTTTCACGGCCATGTCGAGGGGGATGATGCCGGCCAGCTTGAAGAACGCCGCCTGCAGGATCGAATTGGTGCGGTTGCCCAGCCCGAGGTCGCGGGCGATGCGGGTGGCGTCGATCGTGTAAAAGCGGACGTGCTTTGCGGCCAGCTGCCGCTTCATGGCGGCGGGGAGGTGCTTTTCCAGCCCGGCCATGTCGTAGCTGCAATTCAGAAGGAAAACGCCGCCTTCCTTCAGGTCCTTGGCGATATCGTACTTGTCCAGATACGACGGATTGTGGCAGGCGACAAAGTCGGCGGCCGTGACCAGATAGGGCTCATGGATCTCGTGCGCGCCGAAGCGCAGATGGGACTGCGTGAGCCCGCCCGACTTCTTGGAGTCGTAGACAAAGTACGCCTGGGCAAACATGTCGGTGTTTTCGCCGATGATCTTGATGGAGTTCTTGTTGGCGCCCACCGTGCCGTCGGAACCGAGCCCCCAGAACTTGCAGCTCGTCAGGCCCTCGTGCGGGATCCTCACCTCCGCGCCGACGGGCAGCGACGTGAACGTCACGTCGTCGGTGATGCCGACGGTGAAGCTGTTTTTGGGCTCGTCCTGTTCCAGATTCTCAAAGACGGCGATGATCTGCGCCGGCGTCGTGTCCTTGGAAGAGAGGCCGTACCGGCCGCCGACCACGGTCACATCGCTGCGGCCGCGGCAGGCTGCGCAGATGTCCTGATAGAGCGGCTCGCCCATGCCGCCCGGCTCCTTGGTGCGGTCGAGCACGGCGATTTTCCGGACCGAGGCGGGAAGGGCCGACAGGAAATGTTTCACGGAGAACGGACGGTACAGATGCACGCTCACCATGCCGTACTTTTTGCCCCGGCCGTTCAGATAGTCGATGGTCTCACGCATGGTCTCGGTGACGGAGCCCATCGCCGCGACGATGTTCTCGGCGTCGGGAGCGCCGTAATAGTTGAACAGCCGGTAATTCCGGCCGGTCAGCCGGCTGATCTCTTTCATGTAGTGTTCGACACGGTCGGGAACATCGGCATAGATGGCGTTCGCGCCTTCGCGGCACTGGAAGAAGATGTCCGGATTGACCGTGGTCCCTCTCGTGGCGGGATGTTCGGGATTCAGCGAATTGCGGCGGAAGGCGCGCAGCTGGTCCATGTTGATCAGGGGCCTGAGGTCCTCGTAATCCAGCGCCTCGATCTTCTGGATCTCGTGGGAGGTGCGGAAGCCGTCAAAAAAATGCAGGAACGGCACGCGGCAGTCGATGGCCGCCAGATGCGCCACTGCTCCGAGGTCCATGACCTCCTGCGGACTGGACGAGGCCAGCATCGCAAAACCGGTCATGCGGCAGCCCATCACGTCGGAATGATCGCCAAAGATGGAGAGCGCGTGCGCGGACACGGTGCGCGCCGAGACGTGGAACACGCCGGGCAGGAATTCGCCGGCGATCTTATACATGTTGGGGATCATCAGCAGCAGTCCCTGAGACGCCGTATAGGTGGTGGTCAGCGCGCCGGACTGGAGCGAACCGTGCACGGCGCCGGCCGCGCCGCCTTCCGACTGCATCTCGACGACTTTGACGGGCTCGCCGAAGAGGTTCTTTTTGCCGTTGGCCGCCCACGCGTCCACGTGTTCCGCCATGGGAGAGGACGGCGTGATGGGGAAGATCCCGGCCACCTCGGTAAAGGCATAGGAAATATACGCGGCCGCCTCGTTCCCGTCCATGATTGCGATTTTCTTGCTCACTCTGTACACCAGCCTTTTCTTGGAGAATGATCCTTCATGAATACTCAGAGATGCTTATAAATTATAGCGCGATCGTAGAATGTTTCAACGGCTTTCTTGCGCCGGTGACGGCCTCTGTTGAAAACTCGGCCCGAAACGCGAAAAAGTTTTCGGCGGGACGGATGGCAACAAAAAATCAGGACCGCCGGGTGAGCCGGTGGTCCTGATTTTACACAAAATTATTCGTTTCTCCCGGCGCCGAAGAACCATCCGGCTGCGAAGGCTGCGGCCGTGAACGGCACCCAGCTCATCGTCCACTGTGACAGCGGCAAAGCGGCGTAGATACGCTCGAACGCCGGCAGATCAAGATCAAGCAGTCTCACCCACGAGTGCAGCGAGCCGGCCGCGCCGAATACCGTGGAGACGATCAGCGCGCAGGCGAGCGCGAACAAGCCGCGGCGGGCGAAGGGATCGCGCGCGAAGCTGTAATACAGCGCCAGCGCGATCGTGGCCGGATAGCAGGCGTCGATCACCG
>JAEEUD010000255.1 GCA_016286835.1 Pyramidobacter sp.
CATGGACAGCGCCTTGGAACGTCTGCGCGATGCGGCGCAGGCCAAAGGTGCCGAGGGCGTGTACGCGATCCAGTTCATCGCTCCCCAGGTGGCCGGCGGCGCTGCCGAAGTGATCGCCGCAGGTACGGCGTACCGGCGGGTGAAATAAGAGTTGATGTTTGCACAATAAATAACCCCGCGGAAATGAAACGTCGATTTCGTTCCCGCGGGGCATTTTTTGCTGAGAGCTTAAAATCCGAACATTTAAAGTTATATGTTGTTATTGCAAAGATATAAAATTCGTGTATACTGTAAAAAGTCAGCTTGGCTGAGAAATCGATCCGTAACGGATCACACACAGGGAGGAATTGAACATGAAGAAGATCTTTGCGGCGCTGTGCGTCTGCGCGGTGCTCGGCGGCGCGGCTTTTGCGGCCGACGGCAAGGTGAACGGCAGCTTTTTGATGGGCACGGGCAGCGCCACGGGCAATTACTATTCGTTCGGCAGCGTGCTGGCGCAGGTCATCAACAAGTACACGGGCTCGAACATCACGGTCAGCTCGACGGGCGGCTCGGTGGAGAACGTGCGCCTGCTCAAGAAGGAAGAGAACGAGATGGCGCTGATCCAGACCGACGTGAACAGCTACGCGCTGAACGGCATCGAGCAGTTCGCCGGCAATCCCGTCAACAACTACGCGGCGATCACGGCCTGCTATCCCGAGATGGTGCAGATCGTGGCCAGCAAGTCGTCGGGCATCAAGAGCGTGGCCGACATGCGCGGCAAGCGCATCTGCGTGGGCGCGGTCGGTTCCGGCTACGAAGTTGCGGCGCGCCAGATCCTCGGCATCTACGGCATGAACTACGACGACATCGACGAGCGCTTCCTCAGCCAGTCGGAGGGCAAGAACGCGCTCCAGGACGACCAGATCGACGCGTTCTTCATGTGCTCGGGCTATCCGAACGCGAACGTGACGGAGCTGTCGCTGACCGGCAAGATCGAAGTGATCTCGATCGACGACGAGCACCTCAAGCTGATCGGCGAGAAGTATCCGTTCTACGCGCCGTTCACCACGCCTGACGATCAGTACAACCTCGGCCATCCCGTCACTTCCGTGGCGGTCATGTCGATGCTGGTCGTGCTGAAGGACATCAGCGCCGACGACGTGTACGCGATGACGGCGGCTCTGTACGATCACCTTGACGAGGTGCGCGCTCTCAACAAGAAGGCGAACTACATGTCGCTCGAAGGTGCGTTCCGCGGCATCCCCGGCAACGTGCATCCCGGCGCGGCGAAGTTCTACGAGGAGAAGGGCCTGACGGTTCCCGGCAAATAAGCCGTTTGCAAGAATGACACAGCGGGCCGCCGTGTATTTTCGGCTGCCCGCTTTTTCTTGATGGATTGCGAGGTGTTGTGTCTTTGAGTTTCTGGAATCGTAAAAAAACAGCGAAGGAGATCGATCTTTCCGAATTGGAGCGCGATTCGCGCTATCGCATTTTTGACGGCGCGGCGAAGACGGCCTTGACGGTCGTGCTCACGATCTTCGCGTTGTTCCAACTGTACGCGTCGCTGTCAGGGCGCCTGCCGCAGCAGATTTTGCGCTACGGGCATCTGGGATTTGCCATCAGTCTGGCGTTCATCATCTATCCGACGACAAAGAAATCCAGCCGCCGGCGCGTCAATCCGTTTGACATGCTCTGCGCGCTCGCGTTTCTGGCCGTGATCGGCTATTTCATCTGGAACTTCAAGCCCCTGCAGCTGCGCGCAGGCGACTACACGCAGACGGACACGATCATGGCGGGGCTGGGCATCCTGCTGGTGCTCACGGCCTGCTGGCGCGTGGTCGGTCCGCCGATCGTCATCATCGCGCTGTGCTTCATCTGCTACGGTCTGGCCGGCTCGCGCGGGGCGATCCATCTGGCGATGCCGGGCTTTCTGGCGCAGCGGGGCTACCATCTGCCGCGCATCATCACGCACCTGTTCATCACGACGGAGGGCGTGATCGGCAACCCGATCGGCGTGTGCTCGACGTACATCTTCCTGTTCATCATGTTCGGCGCCTGCCTTGAAAAGACGGGCATCGGGCAGTTCTTCATCGACCTGGCCAACGCGCTGGCTGGGCGCGCCGTGGGCGGACCGGCCAAGGTTGCGGTGCTGTCGTCGGCGCTGCAGGGCACGGTTTCCGGCTCGTCGGTGGCGAACACCGTTTCGACCGGATCGTTCACGATCCCGCTGATGAAGTCGCTCGGCTACGAACCGGAGTTCGCCGGCGCGGTCGAAGCGGCGGCCTCGACTGGCGGACAGATCATGCCGCCCGTGATGGGCTCGGCGGCGTTCCTGATTGCCGAGTCGGTGGGTGTGCCGTATTCGCGCCTGATGCTGGTGGCGCTGATCCCTGCGGTACTGTATTTCTCCGGCATCTGGATCATGGTCGATTTCGAGGCGCGGCGCAAGGGGCTGCGCGGGCTGCCGAAGGAGCAGCTGCCGCCGGCAAAGCCGCTGATCCTCAACAAAGGCCATCTCGTGCTGCCGCTCGTGGCGATCATCTACTTCATGCTGTCCGGCTTCACGATCACACGAAGTGCGCTGTGGGGCATCCTCATCGCGGCACTAGCACCGTTCCTGCGCAAGGAAACGCGCGTGCCTCCGAAGCGCATCCTCGAAGCGCTGCCGCTGGCCGCGCGCAACATCATCTCCGTGGCCACGGCCTGCTCGACGGCGGGCATCATCGTCGGCATGGTGACGCTGACCGGACTCGGACAGCGCATCGGCGGCGGCATGTTCCAGGTGGTGGGCGGCAACGTCTATCTGGGCCTGGCGTGCGCGATGATCACATCGCTTGTACTCGGCATGGGCGTCTCGACCACGTCGAACTACATCATCACGTCCACCGTTGCCGCGCCGATCCTGATCCAGCTGGGCATCCCGCTGCTGGCGTCGCACATGTTCTGCTTCTACTTCGGCATCATCGCCGACATCACGCCGCCCGTGGCGCTGGCGGCCTACGCCGGTTCGGCCATCGCCAAGGGCAACCCGTTCCGCACGGGCGTCAACGCCTCAAAGCTTGCGATCGCCGCGTTCCTCGTGCCCTATATGTTCGCACTCAATCCCAAGCTG
>JAEEUD010000256.1 GCA_016286835.1 Pyramidobacter sp.
TGAGCCAGGCGGCGCAGTTGGGTCCCAGCAGCGCAATGTGGCCGCCGGTCTGACCGCGGCGGGAGATCCAGCTGCCGAACTGACCGCACGCTTCCACGAGCCCCTGCCCCGTCACAAAGGGGAACTCCGGATCATGGCTCAGGAAAAAGTGCGTCTGCGGAAACTGTTCTCCGGCATGAAACACAAGCTGACGCAGATTGGCATACAGCTGTGCGCTGTCCGCTGGCATTGAGATCCTCCCTTCTGCAAAGAACGCTGGGGCCTGTGCGAATGATGATACAGATTTATTTTACCATTCGATTTCCCGCACGTCAATTCCTGCTTGCTGTTAATTCGCAAACAAATTGAATACGCGAAAAGGCAGGAGCCTCCCGGCTCCTGCCTTATGATATGCGGATTATCGCCTGTTCTTGTTATAGATGGTCATCAGCCCCTTGAGGAGCAGCTGTTCGTCGATGATGATATCCCGCCTGCAGTGCGGAATGATCGTGTTGGCAAGCCCGCCGGTGGAGACGACCGTGCACTTGTCGCCGAGCTCGGCCTCGATGCGGTCGAGCGCGCCGTCGATGGCGCAGGCCGTGCCGAAAATCAGTCCGCTCTGCATACAGGCGACGGTATTGCTCCCGATGGTGTGCTTCGGGGCCTCGAGACTGATATGCGGCAGCTGCGAGGTCCGGCTGGCCAGCGAATCGACCGCGACGCGAAGGCCGGGCATGATCATGCCGCCGAGAAACTGCTTGTCCCGGTCGACGACGGAGATCGTCGTGGCGGTGCCCATATCGACGATGATCAGCGGGCAGGGGTAGCTGCCGATGGCGCCGACGGCGTCGGCCACGCGGTCGCTGCCGAGGGAGCCGGGGTTTTCCAGCTTGATGTTCAGCCCGGTCTTGGTGCCGGGGCCGAGCACGATGGCGTCCTTGCCGATGACGCGGCGGACCGCGCTGCGCACGATCTGCGTCACGCCCGGCACGACGGACGAGACGATGCCGCCCTCGAAGGACGCGGCCGTGAGCCCGTAGAGATCGAGCAGGGTGCGGATCGTGACGGTATATTCGAGCTCGGTGGCGTTGCGGTTGGTGGACAGACGCTCCTCAAACACAACGCGGTCGCCCTCGAAGCAGCCGAGGACGATGTTGGAGTTGCCGATGTCGACAGCCAGTACCATGATGAGCCTCCGTTACGCTTTCTTTGCGATCGGCAGGAGCTTCGCCTTATACAGCGCGAGCACCACGCCGCCGGTCACGATGGTGGAAACGATCATTTCAAACACGGCGTTCACGCCCACGAACGCGCAGACAAAGGCGATCACATTTTTGCCGCCCATGAGGCCCTGCACATACTCCGTGTTGCCGAAGAGCAGGATGAGCGCGCTCATGAAAAAGAGCGTGTTGAGAAACGCCGAGAAAAAGCCGGTGATGAAGCCCGCGGGCTTGTAGCCGATGGTCTTTTCGCAGCCGCGGAAGATGAGGCCGACGAGGAAACCGTCGAGCAGGCGGGGAACGAAGCGCTGCACGAACGCGAGGAAGGGGTTGATGGAAAACAGCGTCGCGCCCATGCCGCTGGGGATGCCGATGCCGAGGCACTGCAGGAAGCTGAGCAGACCGAAAACGGCTCCCATGGCGGCTCCGCCTGCGGGTCCGAGGGCTGCTGCTGCAATGGCGACGGGGATGATGTTGAGCGTGATGGACAGCGGTCCGATCGGGATCGTGCCGATCGGCGTGAACGAGAACACGATCAGGATGGCCGTCATCAGGCCCAGAATGACAAGGGATCTGGTGCTGCTGTTGCGTTTCATATTTGATTTTCCTCCTTGTTATCGCTCCCTCCGGCGAGGGATGCAACACAAAATTCGCCTGCATCTTATCACAGACGAGGGGAAATGTAAACCGGAAATGCAAAGATTCCGGGCTGCCGGTGAAAAAAGGTTTTGCTTTTTATCGCCGTATGCGATACACTTTTCTCAGGAGGGATGCTTCATGCTGAAGGGTAAAACCGCAGTGCTCGCCGTGACCGGGAGCATTGCCGCCTATAAGATCGCGAATCTCGCGCGGATGCTCAAGAAGCTCGGCTGCAATGTGCAGGTGCTCATGACCGAGAACGCGACGAATTTCATCAATCCGATCACCTTTGAGACGCTCACATCGAACAGATGTTTCATCGACACCTTCGACCGCAACTTCCAGTACAGCGTGGAGCACGTCGCGCTCGCAAAGCAGGCGGACGTCGTGATGATCGCACCGGCGGACGCGAACGTGATCGGCAAGATCGCAAACGGCATCGCGGACGACATGCTCACGACGACCGTGATGGCCTGCCCGTGCAAAAAGCTCGTGGCGCCCGCGATGAACCACAATATGTATCACAACCCCATCGTGCAGGACAATCTGAAAAAGCTCGCGGCCTACGGCTACGGCATCATCACGCCGGACACCGGCATGCTCGCCAACGGCGACATCGGCGACGGGAGAATGCCGGAGGAGAGCGTGCTGCTCGAGCACATCCTGCGCGAGATCGCCTGCGAGAAGGATCTCGCGGGCAAACGCGTGCTCGTGACCGCGGGCGCGACGCGCGAGGCCATCGACCCGGTGCGGTTCATCACGAACCACTCCTCCGGCAAGATGGGCTTTGCCATCGCCCGCGCGGCGATGCTGCGCGGCGCGGAGGTGACGATCGTCGCCGCGCACACGGACGTGGCGCCGCCGATGTTCTGCGAGGTCGTGCCGGTCGTGTCTGCCGCCGACATGTTCGAGGCTGTGGCCGGGAGAGCGCCGGAGAGCGATATCGTGATTAAGGCCGCCGCCGTATCGGACTACACGCCCGAGACGACCGCCGACAGCAAGCTCAAAAAGAGCGACGCCGACATGTCCATCCCGCTCAAGCGCACGCAGGACATTCTCAAATACCTCGGCGCGAACAAGCGCCCCGGCCAGTTCCTCTGCGGCTTCTCGATGGAGACGGACAACGTGCTGGAAAACTCCCGCAAGAAGCTGGCGTCGAAAAACTGCGACATGATCTGCGCCAACAGCCTGCGCACCACGGGCGCGGGAGTCGGCCCCGACACAAACGTGATCACGCTGATCACGGCGGAT
>JAEEUD010000257.1 GCA_016286835.1 Pyramidobacter sp.
AAGAATCTGAATCAGTTCTGTATTATAGCGCACTTCAGACGATTCGCGGTGGTATATTTTAGCTGTAAAAAGTAAGACGGCCCGTTTGTATGACGGGACCGTCTTTTGTACAGAGGAGTGTAAAATTAGCGAGCGTAAAACTTACCTGGTCTCGCCTCAGTGATGACGCCGCGGTCGAGGACGACCTGACCGTTGACGATCACCTGCTCAATGCCTTCCGGCCGGCGGATGGGGTCGGCGTATGTGGCAGTGTCGGTGACAGTCTGGGCATTGAAGATCGTCAGGTTGGCCTTGTGCCCGACTTTGAGGTAGCCGAGTTCGTCATCAAGACCCAGCAGCGTCGCCGGCAGCGCCGTGATCTTGTACACGGCGTCCTCGATGGGCATGAGCCGTTCCTCGCGCACGGTGCGCAGGAAGCGCACGAACGTGGACGAGTTGCGCGGGTGGACTTTGCCGAGTTTTGCGTCGAGCGGATAGGCGCGGCCGTCGCTGGCGGCGCATACGTCGCGGCGGGCCATGATCGTCAGCATGTCGGCCCGGCTGATGGAGTGGTAGATGCAGCTGATGGTGCCGTTGCAGCGGATCAGCGCTTCGCGGATGCCGTCCAGCAGGGGAAGTTTCAGGTACCCGGCGACTTCCGGCAGTGACATGCCTTCGATCTCCGGGAAGAGGCCGTTTGTCGAACTGACGTTGATCCGGGCAGCACCGCCGCGCGCTTCCATCTCAGGCAGGCCGTTTTCGGTGATCTTCGCCCAGGTTGCGTCATCCTTGAGGCGGGCGAGGAATCCTGCAGTGCCGCCTTCGGTAGACCACTTGGGGAAGCACGACTTGAGCGCCGAATGCGACGCGCAGTAGGGGTACTGATCGGCATGGATGCGCACGCCCTGCGCACGGGCCAGGTCGATCTTGTTCAGCAGTTCCTGGGCGCGGCCCCACTGTGCCTGCCCCATCAGTTTGAGGTGGGAGATCTCCAGCTTCACGCCCGTTTCGCGGGCGACGGCGATCATCTCGTCGAGCGCCTCGAAAACTCGCGCGTTCTCGTTGCGCATGTGCACGGCCAGCACTTTGTTCCGCGATGCCGCGACGCGGGCCAGCGCGACGACTTCCTTCGTGTCGCAGAAGCTGCCCGGCGGGTAGATCAGACCGAACGACACGCCCAGCGCGCCCTGATCGAGCTGTTCGGCGAGCAGGGCGCACATTGCGTCGAGCTCTTTGTCTGTCATCTGGCGGTTCTCGTAGCCGCCGATGCATGACCGCAGCGACCCGTGACCGACCATGCTGCCGAAGTTGATCGAGATGCCGCGCTCACGCACGGCTTTGACGTAGCCGGCAAAGTCGTGTGCGGGGAATTCTGCCTCCGTCGGCTCGATCAGAAACGGCTTCGTGATGCTGTAGACGTTTTCGTCGCGCGTCTGCGCTGTCACCGGCACCAGCGAGATGCCGCACTGCCCGGCCAGCTCGAACGTGACGCCGCCGAGCAGCTTGCCTTCGTGCGTCGGCGTGGATAAAAACGTGGCGTCCGAATGGGTGTGGATATCGATGAATCCTGGGGCAGCGACCAGCCCTGCGGCGTCAAAGCCGCGGGATGCTTCGCGCTCTTCCGTCGTGATCTCGGCGATGGTGTCGCCGGAGATGTAGATGTTTGCCTGATACGGCTTGCGCCGTGTGCCGTCAACGACCGTCGCGTTCCTGACCGCGTAATCGAACATACTCGAACAGCTCCTTTCGTGCGGCAGCGCCCGCTTTGCGCCGCCTTTACGGCTATTATACAATCGTTTGCGCGTTTTTTGTTTTTCACCGCGCGAAAAACGCGCGAGCATAGTATAATAATGATGAAAAAATACGGCGGCGTGGCCGCCTTAGCTGGAGGACTTCAAAATGGGAGTTTTACGCGAAGAACTGCGCCGCAACCTGCTGAACGCGGGAGCCGTGATCGTCGGCTTCGGAACGCTGAGGGGCGATGAGCGCCTGCCTTTCCCGGCGCTGGAGCAGGCTGTGTCCTACGCGGTGAAGCTGGAACCGCAGGGCGACACGATCTGGGATTACGCCCGCGCCTACTTTGACGCGGAGGAGAAAACGGCCTTGCTGGCCGAGCACGCGCGCGCGTGCCTGCGCCGCTACGGCTACTCGGCCGAGGTGATGCCCAAGGCCTTCATGGACGGTGAAACGCCCGTCACCGAGTTCCCCGATCAGGCTGCCGCGCTCGCGGCGGGACTGGCCGAGCGCAACGCCGACGGTCTGTTGCAGACGGGCGAATTCGGCACGAACGTGCGATTCGGTACGGTCTTCACCGACGCGCCCTGGAAAAAGGGCGAGGCGTAGGCCGTCTTCCCCGAAAGGAGCTTTCACACGATGGCAATGATGAAAAAGTGCAGCTACTGCGGTTCGCAGTTCGACGCCGCGCTTGCTGAGTGCCCGTACTGCGGCGGTCGCGCGATCGGACACGTCTGCCTCAACTGCGGCACCGAATACGACGGCGCCGTCTGCCCCAAATGCGGCGTGCGCTTCGACGACGAAGGGCGCGTCTGCCCCAAGTGCGGCGCGCGCATGTTCAAGACCGTGTGCGCCACCTGCGGCTACAACTCCGACATCACGCAGGCCGCCGCGAGCACGGCGAAAAAGGCCGTGTCCGCCTCGGCCTCGCTGATCGTCACGCTGCTCGTCGGCATGGTCGGATTTGTCTTCCCGCCCATCAGCAACCTCGTCTTCTTCCTCGGCCGCAAGTTCGGCAAGATCGCGCGCTGGTTCACCGCCGTCTGGAGCCTGTTCTTCGCCTGGGCCATGCTGCGCATCAGCCCCGCCGACCTGAGCAACGATCCCGCGGAGATGTCGATCGGCACGTACCGCATGTTCGGCGGACTGACCCTGCTCACGCTGGGCATCGGCCTGTTCGTGCTCTGGCGCCGTTTGGAGAAAGAAAAGCGCGACGCGTAAGCCGTTCCGAAATCACAGACACATATCGGCGGCCCGACCGTCTGTTTAGCCGGGAACGCCGCCGTTCGCAAATCGTACATGAGAGCATTCTTTCCGGGAGCGTGAATCATTTATGAAAAAATCCGTAATCCGGTTTCTTCTT
>JAEEUD010000258.1 GCA_016286835.1 Pyramidobacter sp.
AGGCTTCTCGGTCACCCCCGGTTCGCGGCAGCCGGCACATATCCGCGAAAACATTGCCGTGTACGACTGTTCGCTCTCCGAAACCGACATGGAAAAGCTCCGCGCCCTCGACGCCGAAAAACGCTTTTTCTCCCAGACATGGGAAGACATCCAGCGCTTCAACGACTGGACGCCTGCTCCCTAGTCCCGGGCCGTGATACAATGTTTTGAGCTTCGCCTTACGAAGCTGCATATTCGCATAAAGGAGCGATAATTCATGAAGAAAAAACTCTTTGCAATGCTCGCGTTTACCCTACTCGCCGCTTCCTGCGCGTTCGCCGCGCCCAAGGGGAAGGCGCTCGTCGCCGTGTTCTCCAAGACGGGCGAGCAGTACGCCGTCGGCACGATCAGCGAGGGCAACACGATGATCGTCGCCAAGATGATCGCCGAGAAGACCGGCGCCGACCTGTTCGAGATCCGCACCGCCAAGCCCTATCCCGAGGGCTACACCGTCACGACCGAGATCGCCAAGAAGGAACTGAACGCCAATGTCCGTCCCGAGCTAGCCGAGGACAAAGACGTGAAGGAATACGACACGGTCTTCCTCGGCTACCCGATCTGGTGGGGCGAGCCGCCGATGGCCGTGCTGACGTGGCTTGAAGCGCACGACTTCGCCGGCAAGACTGTGATCCCGTTTGCCACGCATGAAGGCAGCGGCATGGGGCGCAGTGAGCGCACGCTGAAAAAGACGCTGCCCGGCGCGAAGTTCGGCGCACCTCTTGCCCTGCGCGGCGCCACCGCACAGAACGACCGCCCCGCGGCCCGCAAGGCCGTGGACGCCTGGCTGGCAAAACAGGGATTTTAAACGGACGGAACAGAAAAGGCGCTGAAACGGGTTTCAAGCCGTTTCGGCGCCTTTTGCGTTTTTGTTTCACACGGAACAAATGCCGTTATTTTCTCGACGCCAGCAGACGATCGAGATACACCGACTTGAACTGCTTGCTCGCCAGCGCCTGTTTCAGCGGCGGCAGCTTCAAAATGGCGCCGAGCACGGCGGCCATGGCCCGGTGGTTGGCGAACGCCTGATTGTCGAAGACGAGGTTTTGCAGCGTTCCCTTTTCGATGGCCTGCAGCACGAAACGATGCGTGCTGTTCACAGGCGTGATCACCTGCACGGGCCGGCGCTCCAGGGCGATCGCTTTCGTCGGGCAGTTGCGCGCGCAGACGCCGCAGCCCAGGCAGATCGACTCGTCGATCACGGGCTTTTTCTCCTTGATCGAGATCGCCAGGATCGGGCACACGCGCGCGCATTTGCCGCAGGCAATGCACTTTTCCGGATCGATCCTGGGAATGTAATTCGTCGTCGCGATCGGCTGCATGGGGCTGAACTTCCGCGCCGCCTGCAGCGCCTCGCAGCAGCAGCCGCAGCAGTTGCACATGAACGCCGGCGACTCGCGCACGTTTTCGCCGATCTGCACGAGGTTGTAGCCGTACGACATCTCGAGGATGTCTTTCGCCTCTTCCTTGGAGATCAGCTCAGAATAGCCGCCGTGCTTGGCCAGCGAGCGCGCGATGTTGTCGAACGTCAGGCAGGTGCGCAGCGGCGCGTTCTGCTCGCAGGGGATGCCGAGGTGCAGGTTCTTGTGCCGGCAGAAGCACGTGCCCACGCCGACGGTCTCAGCCTCGTCGATGATGTGCGTCGCCCGCTCGTAGTCGAGGATGTGGTTCGTCTTTTCGCTCATCAGCACAGGCTCCTGCACGAAGGCGCGGCCCAGTTTGGTGTCCACGCTGAAAAACAGGTCCTTGATGAAGTCCTCTTCCACGGTCAGGTACTGGTGGAACAGCTCGCTCAGATATTTCTGGTCGATGTCGCCGCGCGTGCGCATCAGCGCGAACTCGAAAAAGCCGATCATCGGCGGCGGCATCGTGAACCGACGGACGCCGTCGTACTCGGAATCGACCATCAGCCCCTTCTCGCAGAGGTGATCGAGGATCGTCTCCGCCTGTGCCGGCGAGACGCCCCAGATCTTCGCCGCCTTTTCCAGACCGAAGGGGCGGATCGGCAGCTGCGACATCTGCTTCGCTTCGTTTTCCGTAAACAAAACTTTGAGGATCTTTGTCAGCGTCTGCGAGGGCGGTGCGCCCTGCGTGAAAAGGTTGATCCTGTCTTCCAGGTTTTTATACGCGTCGCGTGACGTCAGGTGTCCCATTTTATCTTCCTCCGTGCCTGCGGTCCGTTTTTCGGCAGCCGTGACGTTCTACGTGAAACATCATTCGCCGCCCACGTCGTTGAAGAACTCCTCGGGATGCTTTTTGAACAGATACAGCGCCAGCACCCCGCAGGCCGTTCCTCCCAGCAGTCCGGCGACGATGTAGGTCAGGTTTCCGTGCCCGAGCAGATAGCCTCCCATGCCCGCGACGGCGTAGCCGTAGCCGACGATCGTGGCGACGCACAGCAGCGTGACGAATGGTCTCATGTTCGTTCTCCCTCGCGAATGTAAATTTAATCGCCGCTATTGTATCAGTTTTTCATGATTTTGTATCGCTCGCGGCGCGAACGTGATACAATAAGCAAATCATGCCGAACGTGTTTTTCCCGCGGGATCAAATCCTCGGGAGAATAGGCGCCGAATAAGGCGGCGAACATTCGTATCGACTGAATGTGAAGGAGATGTCATCCATGTCCGAAAAAAGAACTCTGCCGACGCTGGATCTCAAGCGCCATTACGCGCGCGTCAAGGACGAGATCAGCGAAGCTATTCGCGGCGTCGTCGAGAGCCAGTATTTTATTCTCGGTCCCGAGGTGAAAGCCTTTGAGACCGAAGCGGCCCGCTATCTTGAAGTGAAGCACGCCGTCGGCTGCGCCTCAGGCTCCGACGCCCTGCTGCTCGACCTGATGGCCCTGGACCTGAAGCCCGGCGACGAGGTCATCACCACGCCGTTCACGTTCTTCGCCTCCGTCAGCGCGATCACCCGCGCCGGCGCCACGCCCGTGTTCGCCGACATCGATCCGGACAGCTACAACGTCGCGCCGGAAAAAGTCCTCGAAAAGATCGGGACGAAGACGAAGGCCTTCATGCCCGTGCATCTG
>JAEEUD010000259.1 GCA_016286835.1 Pyramidobacter sp.
ACCTCTGCGCGCACTGATCCCCAGCGGCATCGAGGGTCTGCTGGCGGCGGAGAAAAACCTCTCGATGACGCGCCTCGCTTCGGGCGCTTTGAGACTGCAGCCCATCTGCATGATGACAGGACAGGCGGCCGGCGCGCTTGCCGCCGTCAGCCTGAAAACTGGATTGAACGCCCGCGACGTGCCTGCCGTGCTCGTTCAGCGCGCTCTGCTCGAAGGCAATGCCCGCCTGTCGGTATGTCAATTCAACGACGTGCCGGCCTGGCATAAATACCACGACGGCGTGACGCTGGCCGTGCTGCACGGACTGATGGAAGCCAGAGCTTATCCGCAGCTGCCTGCCTCCCCGCTCGGCAGCATCGACGATCCGGCGACGCTGCACGCGATCGCCGAAGGTCGTGACAAGGGACGCTTCGGCGTAAACGAACAGCTGACCGTTCGCGAAGCTGCCCGTGTGGCCGCGAATCTCGCAAAAGCCCTGGGCCGGCCGGCCGCGCCGATCTCGCCCGCGCTGACGGAAACGCCCGTGACGCGCGATGAGTTCGCCGCGTTGCTCGCTTCTGCTCTCGGCACTGATGACGGCCCCGCGCCAGCCGCCGAAGGCCAGCTCACACGCGGCGAGGCCGCCGAACTGGTCGTGCGCGCGTTTGAACGCGCTGTTCTCAAAAAGTAAATTATCGGAAGGAGAAAAAACATGTCTACTCTTGTGCTCAAAAATGCGAAAGTCGTCACTGTCACCGGCAAAACGCTCGAAAAGGGCGTCGTCGTCATCGAAAACGGCAAGATCAAGTCCGTCGGCACAAGCCCGCGCGTGCCCAAGAACGCTCGCGTGATCAACCTGAGCGGCAAATGGCTGACACCCGGCTTCATCGACGCGCACTCGCATCTTTCGACGATGAACGAGCCGCGCACCATGCCGTCCATTCCCGACGTGAACGAAAAGACCTCGCCCGTCACGGCCCAGCTGCGCGCCATCGACTCGCTCAATCCGTTCGACACGGGCATCGCCGCGGCCAGAGGCGCCGGCTTCACGACCTGCTGCACGCTTCCGGGCTCGGCCAACGTGTGCGGCGGCCTTGGCATCTGCTTTAAAACGAAGGTCGGAACGACCGTGTTCGATCTGGCGATCCCCGGCTCAGAGCCCATGAAGTTCGCCGTCGGCGAGAATCCCAAGCGCGTTTATGGCGTCGAGCACGACAAGCTGCCGATGACCCGCATGGGCGTGGCCGCCGTGTTCCGCAAGACGCTGTCCGACGCCGTTGAGTACTCCGACGCGCTCAAGGCGGCCGAAAAAGATCCCTCCAAGGCTCCGAAGCATGACTTCATGCTCGACCAGCTCGTCCCCGTCGTGCGCGGAGAGCGCAAGGCCCGCATCCACGCGCACCGCGCCGACGACATCGTCACGGCCGTCCGCATCAGCGAGGAGTTCGGCCTTGACTTCTCCATCGAGCACTGCACCGAAGGCTATAAGATCCTCGACTTCCTGCGCGAGCATCATGTCGACTGCGTCGTCGGCCCGCTGACGATGGAGCCCGTCAAGTTCGAGATCTGGGGCACGAAGCTGACCACCCCGGCAAAGATGGAAAAAGCCGGCGTCAACTTCATGCTGACGCACGACACCGCCGGCAACACCAAATTCCTGCCCGTGTTCGTCGGCATGTGCATCGCCCGCGGCCTGAGCGAGCAGGCGGCTTTTGAGGCGCTCACCATCCGCCCCGCCAAACTGCTCGGCCTGAGCGACCGCGTCGGCAGCATCGAAGCCGGCAAGGACGCCGACCTCGCCGTGTGGAGCGGCAATCCGTTCTCCAGCTTCACGCTGTGCGAAAAGACGATCATCGACGGAGAGGTGTACGATAATCTGGAAGAAACGCTGGCATAAGGCAGCGTGACAGAACCGTAAGAATAACATGAAAAAACGTGCTTTGAAACTGAATGAAGCCATTCAGAATTCAAAGCACGTTTTTATACGCAAAATACATATCATGCTTCTTTATTGACTGATGCATCGTCGCCTGCTCCAAGATGTTCGAGCTGTTTGATCAGGACCGGCAAATCCGTGAAAATCGTTTTTGCGATGAGTTCCCAGTTGGTGCTCTCGTAATCGTGAACCAGATGATGCCGCATACCCGCGATGAGGTTCCACTGAATATCCGGGTGGGCCTGTCTGTATTCCTGAGATATCCTTGAAGCATGTTCACCCATATTATAAAGAGGCGTCGTCACGTACCAGTGCAGATCTTCATCCGAGACAAGCCGATCGACAGTGATATGATTCCTGTCAAATAGACTCTGCAGCCTCACGGCATAATATAAATCCTGGCAATTCGCTGTCGGTCTGAATATTTCATGCGACGAGAACTCTCTCTTTCTGGATGGTTTTATAAAACTCGCTGTCCTGATCAATTTCGCAGATCTCAAAAGCGTCAATCGGTTTGCCCAAAGACTGATACAGCTCTTCCTGCAAGGCAAAAACCATTTTGGGCTCGCAATGCCTGCCGCACAGGACGAGAAAATCCAAATCGCTGTTCTCTTCGGCTTCGCCTCTGGCATAGGAACCGAACAGGTAAACTGCTTCCATGTTGTATTTTTTCGCGAGTGGGCTCACAACGTTTTTGATCTCTTGCACAGTCAATATTCGCGTGTTCATCAAATCAGCTCCTTTGTGAGAAATGGTAGCAAAGCGTTTTTCTCCGCCCTAGCGAGGCTTTATCGTTATGATACTGTAAAACAGGCGCGCGTGTCAATCGCTCTGCTGTGAGCGGTATAAAGCGCGTTTTTTTGTGCCCTGTATAGTCACACGCGCAGAAAAACGTTATAATCACGGTACGATTTTGATCTTTCCAGGAGGGCAACGTCCATGTACGAAGTTTCGTCTCGCGTGAAAGCGCAGTTTGAAAAGATGGCCAATCTCAATCAGGTGAGGCGGCGGCTTGATTTCATCAAGGCCGACGAACGGAAGTCGATCGACGAACTGAAAGAGCTGGTGCTGGTCGAAGCTCCGACGCACCATGAAGAGGCGCGCGCAGCCGTGATCGCGGAAAAGTTCAGG
>JAEEUD010000260.1 GCA_016286835.1 Pyramidobacter sp.
ACGCCAAATTCGTGGCCGAATCTGTAGATCGCTACTTCGGCCTGCCCCTGCGTCACCAGAACGTGAAGGACGCCGACTTTTACTTTGACGGGCGTAATTACCAGTTCGCTCCCGCCGACGGCGAAGCAGTGTACTACTGCCAGGCCAAGCAGGTCTGGGAACGCCTGGGCGTCGGCGATCTGCCTACATGGCGCGTGACCGGCGACATCTATAACACAGAGGATAAAAACGACCGCCCCGCGACGTTTGAGGCGTTCGTCTATCCCAGCACCTGGAACGGCAAGGAAACCTGGATCGTCCAGAGCCTTGTGACGAAGTGGAAGTAAACACGAACAGCGAATAAGAACGAGGTCGTTTCTCTGACGAAGGGAAACGGCCTCTTTTTTGCGTCTTGACAGAAATATTGTTTTTCGATAGAGTTATGTCAGTTTAAAATTGAGACGAGGTGTCCCGATTTTGAAAGATCGCGAAGAAATTCAAAATGAAAATCCAAAGAACGACGCGGTCGGCAAGGTAGTCCGCATCATGGAGTCGCTTGTGAACGTTGAGCGCGTGCTCAGCGTTCGCGAGCTTGCCGAGCAGACGGGCATTCCCCGCAGCACCGCGCACCGTTTTCTGACAGCGCTGGAAAATTACGGATGGGCGGCGCAGGACGGCGACAGCGGCATGTATCACGCCGGGCTGCGCTTTTTCCTGCTCGGCGGCCGCAGACCGGCGTTTTTCTCCGAGGTGGCCCGCGTGGCCTCGGGACCGATGAAACGTCTTGTGGAACGCACGGGAAAAACAACGATCCTGAGCGTGCTCGACGGCAACGGGGGCGTGTGCGTCCACACGGAGGAGCCAGAAAGCTCCGTCAAGTTCGTGGCCCGGACGGGTACAGCCGTTCCGCTCACAGGCGGCGCAACGGGACTGGTGCTGCTGGCTTTCGGCGGCGAAGCGCTGCTCGATCGCGTGCTGGCGTCTGCTCCGACGTATCCGAACGGAGCTCCTGCCGACAGATCGATCCTACGCGCCCGGGTGGAGCGGATCCGCTCGGAGGGGTACGCACATTCTCGCGAGGAATGGATGTCGCACGCGGAGGACGTGAGCGTGCCGGTGTTCGATCGTCGCGGACATTTTGCCGCGCAGCTCGGCGTTGCCGGACTGGCGGGAACGTTCCAGAACTGGCAGGACGAGATCCTGCCGTTCCTGCGCGAAGCCTCGGACGAACTGGCAGCGCTCTTGTGAGCGATGGGTACGAAAGGAGCCGTGTGAAATGAACGGGACGCTGTTTTACAACGCGCGCATTTACACGCCGCTGATGGGCCGTAAGCCTGCTGCCGGCGCGGAACAGGGAAAGATCGCCAAGTACGAAAACGGGGCGCTGTACGCTGAGGACGGGATCATCAAAGCTGTCGGGCGCGAGGAGGACGTAAGGGCGTTTCTTGCCGGGCTTGATGCTGCGGACGTCGAAGAGCACGACTGCGGCGGTGCCTGCATGATCCCCGGATTTGTCGATCCGCACACGCATATCTGCTTTGCGGCCCGGCGTGAACAAGAATTCGTCATGCGGCTTGAAGGCAAGTCGTATCTGGAGATCCTCGGGGCGGGCGGCGGCATCCTTTCGTCGGTGAACGCCGTGAAGGCCGCGACCGAGGATGAACTGCTCGACGCCACGCGCGAAAACGTGCTGTCTGCGCTCAACTTCGGCACGACGACGATGGAAGTGAAAAGCGGCTACGGCCTGAACACGGAAGAGGAACTGAAAATGCTTCGCGTCATTGGCCGCCTTGCGGACGAGACGCCGCTTGACATCGTCCCCACGTTTATGGGCGCTCATGCCGTTCCGCCCGAGTATAAAAGCGATCCCGACGGGTATGTCGAGCTGGTCGTGAACGAGATGCTCCCGGCCGTGAAGGAACAGGGCATCGCCCGCGCCTGCGACGTGTTCTGCGAGACGGGGGTGTTCACGGTGGAGCAGAGCCGCCGCATTCTCAACGCGGCGCGCGAGCTGGGGCTGGCCCTTCGCATCCATGCCGACGAGGTGGACGATACGGGCGGTGCGGCGCTGGCGGCCGAGCTGGGCACGCTGTCGGCGGAACATCTTCTGGCCGCTTCTCCCGACAATCTGGCGAATATGGCCAGCGCGGGCGTGATCGCCAACGTCCTGCCGGCTACGGCGTACAGTCTGCGCAAGCCCTATGCCGACGCCAGACGGATGATCGGTCTCAGCGTGCCGGTCGCGCTGGCAAGCGACTGCAATCCCGGCTCGTGCTTTTGCGAGTCGATGCCGTTCGTCTTCGGTCTGGCGGTGATGAACATGGGCATGAGCGTGAACGAAGCGCTGACAGGATGCACTTTGAACGCTGCCTGGTCGGTGGGGCTGGCCGAACGCGTCGGCAGTCTTGAACCCGGCAAACAGGCGGACTTTTTGCTGCTCGACGGCGAGTCGCCGGCCGTTTTGGCCTATCATGCCGGCGTCAGTCCGGTGATGGAAGTGTACAAAAAAGGCGTCTACGTGGCGTAGACGCTCGCAAAGACGATATGTTCCAGCTGGAACGGTTTACATATAACCATTTTATCCAAAGGAGATGTCGCACATGAACGAAAACATGCTGAACGGTTCGGCGATGACGATCAAGCTCGAGGGGCCTCTGCCCGAATACCCTGAATTCGTCCCCGGCATCCGCCGCGCGCCCGACCGCGGCTGGACGCTCTCGCAGAGTGAGACGGAACTGGCCCTGCGCAACGCGCTTCGCTACGTGCCGGAAGAGTATCACGAGACGCTCATCCCCGAGTTCATGGAAGAGCTGCGCACGCGCGGCCGCATCTATGCCTACCGCTTCCGTCCCGCCGGGCGCATCTGGGGCCGGCCGATCGAGACGTACGAAGGCAAGTGCCTTGCCGGTAAAGCGTTCCAGGTGATGATGGACAACAATCTCGACTTCGAGACGGCGTTGTATCCCTACGAGCTCGTGACCTACGGCGAGACGGGGCAGGTGTGCCAGAACTGGCTCCAGTACCGGCTGATCCAGAAGTATCTGCGCGAACTCAGCGA
>JAEEUD010000261.1 GCA_016286835.1 Pyramidobacter sp.
TCGGCAGTTCACAGGGCACGGCTTCGACCGTGACGCCCGGATCGACCGTCTCGAATTCAGCGCGCAGGGTATCGTTCAGCGCTCGGACACGCTCATCAAAGCGTTCGCTGTCCCCTTTGCGAACTGCGACGACGGCCTGAGAACGCATGGCGATGGAGTTGCCCTTTTCGCCGCCGCACATCGACGTGACGCCCATATCAGGGAACTCTTTCATCAGCGTTGACATCACCTCGCCCAGCAGACGCAAAGCACAGGCGCGGCCGTGAATGATCGCCACGCCGCTGTGGCCGCCTTTGAGACCGGAGATTTCGATTCGATAGCCTTTGCGTTCCTTTTCGCTGACGGACTCTTCGCCCTCTCCCTGCGGAACAAGCTCCTTGCGGACGATGATTTCCGCCTCGCAGCTGCCAGCGCCGGAAACAAGGATGCTGGTGTTCTGCGAGTAGTCCAGACCGATCAGGTAATCGCCGTCAAGCAGCTCGCCGTCCAGATTTGCCGCGCCGATCATGCCGACTTCCTCGGCCGCCGTGAACACGCACTGGAGTTGCGGATGCGGCAATGATGTGTCGTCAAGTACAGCCAGTATCAGCGCCAGCGCATTGCCGTCGTCGGCGCCGAGCGTCGTTCCGGCTGCACGCACAAAATCGCCGTCACGAACCAGCTCGATCGGGTCGTTCTCAAAATCGTGCTCCACGTCGGGATCGGCCACGCAGACCATGTCCATGTGTCCCTGCAGGATGATCTTTTTGCGGTTCTCGTATCCGGGCGTCGCCGGTACGGTCATCACGACGTTCCAGTTTTTATCCTGCACACAGGCAATGCCGCGCTCCCTGGCAAAGTTCACGAGCCAGTCGCTGATCATCTGCTCGTGGAAGCTGTTGCGCGGAACGTGCGCGACCTCCTCAAAAAAACGATACACGCGCTCAGGCTTGAAGCCGTCAAAGACGCCTGACATTGAACGCACTCCTTTCGTCTTTCTTTTTGTCATCGGAAGAAAAAAGGCTGCTCGCAAAAAGCGAGACAGCCTTGAGATATGCGCCGGTTACTTGCGGATCACGATACGCCCAGCACCAAGCGGATTGCCGTACTCCTCCATCGTGATCTTGCCTTTGAGGTTCTCGGTAAAGAACTTGAGCAAACACTCTGCGTCGGTGGGCAAGCCCTCGGTCTTGAGAGCCTTGATGCCCTGAACGCCGCCGTTGCCGTCGCCGCCGTCAAGCAGGCAGAACTTTGGACCGGCAACTGTGTAGCTCTTGGCCGGATCGACGGGGATACCGTCCACACGAACGTTGCTGACGCGTCTCTTCTTGCCTTCCTCAACACCGGCAAACGCCCCCTTCTCGTCAAGCTTGACGGGACTGGGGATGGTCGAGTCAACTTCGTAGCTCATGCCGGAGACCTGGCAGAAGCCGCCGCACTCGGCGTCAGGAAGGTAGCGGCTGTTGAACTCGAGCAGATCAAGCATGGCCTGTCCGGTCATCTCGACGGTGCACATCGGGTTGTTCCAGGGATTGACGTTCATCAGCGCCAGGCGGGTCACGTCGCCGGCCTCAACAGACGTGCGCAGGCCGCCGCCGTTGCAGATGCCGACCGGCGCGCCGATCACAACGCGGTAAGCGTCGGCAGAGAAATCGCCGAGGTTGGTCTCGCCGCTTCTGACGCGGCGAGAGCCGGTGCGGGGATCGGTATCAGTCAGCGCCACATCGGCGGTGCCGATCTTTTCGTTCAGGAAGGCCAGCTTGGCGTTGTCGGCTTCGATCAGCTTCTTCACATCGTCGTAAGCCTTTTTCACGGCTTCGCTCTTGTTCACGTCGACGTCGGCGGGACGGATCAGTTCGCTGCGCAGCGCTCCGTCCTTGGAAATGTTAAGACGGCCGATGTACATGAGCTTGGTACCCGTCTGAGTGTAGAGGATCTCCTTGCCGTCGGCGTTCTTGTAGCCCTCGCCGGCGAAGACTTCGTGCGAATGGCCGTCAAGCACGACGTCGATGCCGCGTGTGTTGGCGATCACGGTCGGCGCGGACCATTCGGGGGTAACGCCGTTCACGCCGAGATGCGAGACGAGGATGACTGTCTGAGCGCCCTCTTTGCGGGCAGCGTCAACGACAGACTGGATCTTTTCATACAGATTCGTCTCGGCGAAGCTGTAAGCGACTTTGCCGTCTGCGCCAAGGAAGTTCTTGGGATTGGCCTTGGTGAGCGATTCCGGCGTGGTGGCTCCGACAAAGGCGACCTTGCGGTTGCCGAGCGTGACGATCTTGTACGGCGTCAGCAGCGTCTTGCCGGATGCAAGTTCTTCGATGTTGCAGCAGATGGGCTCGAACTTCATCATGCCGATCAGTTTTTTCAGCTGATCCATGCCGTAATCGAACTCGTGGTTGCCGAGCGTGGCCAGGGTGTAGGGCACGGCGTTCATCAGCTCGATGATGGGGGTTCCCTTGTAATAGCCGCCGATCATCTCCCCCTGCACGTAGTCGCCGTCATCGACAACGATCACGTCGAGACCTTCTTCGGCGATCTGTGCCCGCAGCGCAGCCAGCGCCGCGTAGCCGTCGATACCGCAGTGAACGTCATTCGTATAGAGCACGACAGCGTCTTTCGGCTCGGCCGGAGGCGCGGGAGGTTCGTTCTTTCCCGGCGTTTTCGGAGTTTCGAGATTCGCTGCGCCGATCAGGAAAAACGCGGCCACGAGCGCCATGATCCCGGCGGGCAGAAGGTACTTGCCAAACTTCTTCAGCATTGTCATACGTCCTTTCGGTGTAAAAATGAAAAAACCGTTTGTCGCGCTCTCGCGCAATCATTCATATTATAACAGATACACGGCGCTTTGACACAAAATTTTAGAAAGATTTCCCCGCGCGGCACAAGCCTCGCGGGGAAATGCGTATTTAACGAACTTTCATGTTCTTTTCAAGGATCGTATTGACGAGCACGGTCACGGCGTCGATCAGAGACTGCGTTTCGGCGCTGAGCTCGCCTCTGGAGGCAAGTTCGTACACATCGCGCATCTGGTCGTTGAGGTTTTCCAACGCA
>JAEEUD010000262.1 GCA_016286835.1 Pyramidobacter sp.
GCTTTTCGCGTCGAACACTTCGCCCTCGCGTGAGGTGTCGGCGCCGCGGGCGACGAGCAGGCGGATGATCTCAGGCGCGGCCTTGACGTTGAGCGCTTCGAGCAGCACCGAGGAATCGGGGCTGTATTCGGCGTCGTTCACGCTCGCGCCCGCGTCGAGCAGCCGTTCGGCCAGGCGCGGCGCGCCGACGGTGCAGCAGGCGAAGAACGCCGGATCGAGCTGTTCTTTGCCGGCGATGAGCCGCTCGACAAGGCGCTCGTCGGGATTTTTGCCGTGCGTGAGGATGTAGTTGGCAAGCACGGCCGGGTCGTTGGCGGGATCGGCGCCGCGGTCGAGCAGCAGGTGCAGGATCTTCGCCGCGTCAGCGTCCTTGCGGGCGGCCACGGCGGCGAGCACGTAACCTTCAAGCTCCGTCCCGTTGGGCGCGGTGTAGGGGATGAACTCGTTGATGTCGGTGTTCTTTCCGACGGCTTTGCTCAGCTGCGCGTAACTGAGTTTCTGCCACTCCGCGGCCGTGACGGCACGTCCGGCCTGATTGGCGGGCTTGGGATCGTTCCGCGGCGGCTCCTGTTTCTGCTGCACGGGCGGGCGGTTGACGGCGGGCGGCGTGTTCACGGCGGGAGGCGCGGGCGGTTCCTGACCGCCGCCGTCCTGCTGCGACAGCAGTCCGATCGCCGTGCGGTAGGCCGTGCCGGAGGTCAGCTGCGGTTTGGCCGTCTCCCATTTTTTCTTGTCCACGCGCACTTCGGCAAGCACGGCGCCGTCTTCGTCGACGTAGCGGTCAAAGACGCGCTGGAACTTGCCGCCGTCGGGGCTGAAGCGGAAGCAGAAGAGATTGGCGTTCACTCTGCGGGCGCGCGACACGGGCACGCGGTGCTTGCTCGTGAGCATGGCGATGGCCTTCTGCCGGGCGCTTCCGGGCGGGTAGTTGCCGGCGATGACGACGGTGAGGCGTCCGCTTGCATCGTCCATCGTGTATTCGTTGAGCGTGTACTCCGTCTGGTCCTTGCCCGTCAGGAGCACGACCGGGATTTCCGGCACGACGGCGGCGGCGCAGGCGGCGAACAGCAGCGACAGCACCATGGCAGCGATTGTTTTTCTCATTTTCACGACTTCCTTTCATACGGATATTTTTTCAAATTTTACCGCGATTTCACGCCGCTGAAAAGCGAAAAAAACGCCGCCGGACTGCGATGCTCCGGCGGCGTTTTTGGGGGTGTGAAAAAGGTGCTGGCTGTTGCGGCGCGCTGAAAGCGCCTTACAGCGTCTTGTGCACGAAGCGGCAGATGGCGCTGAAACTTTCTTCCGAGAGAACGTGTTCCACCTTGCAGGCGTCTTCGGCGGCGATCTCTTCGCCGACGCCGAGCTCGCGCAGGAAGGCGGAAAGCACCTTGTGGCGGTCGTAGATCCTTTCGGCGATCGCCCGGCCGGCGGGCAGCAGCGTGATGTGCCCGTCGCGGTTCATCTCGATGTAGTTGTTTTCGCGCAGGCGCTTCATGGCGACGCTGACGCTGGGTTTGGTCACTTTCAGCTCGTTGGCGATGTCAACGGACCTGGCGTAGCCAAGGCGCTCGTTGAGCATCAGGATCTTCTCCAGATAATCTTCGGCGGACTGATGGATTTGCATCATCGTTTCCCTCGCTCTCGCAACGGATGATTTTATCCTTGTATAATGCCAGAAAACGAGCGAAAATGCAAGACACAAATCGTGCTTCGGCAGCGGAAGGAGCCGGCCCTTCGAAAAAGGGGGGGAAACGGAGGGCCGGCGCGCTCTTTCCGACCATGGGGGGGGAGGCGGAAACAACGAGGGGAATACCGCTGTCTGTCCGACGGAGATGATCCGGGGGAGCAGGCGAAAAGGGGATCAGGCGAGCTCGGTCTTGAGCTTTTCGACCCAGGCGGCCACGCGCGAGTCGGTCAGTTCCGGCTGGTTCGTCACATCCAGAGGCAGGCCGATGAACCGGCCGTTCTCGACGACGCGCGAAGCGATGCCGTCGTAGCCTTCGACAGGTCCGGCGCCGACGATCGTTGCGCCGGCGGCCGCAGCCGCATCGCGCAGGCGGGCCATCGCGTCGCAGAACGTGTCGGCAAAACCGAGAGAATCGCCCGTGCCGAACACGGCGACTTTCTTGCCGGCCAGGCTTGCGCCCTCAAGGACGCCGATGTTGGCTTCCCAGTCGTCCTGAAGGTCGCCCGCGCCCCATGTCGAAGAACCGAGGACGAGCGCGTCAAAACCGGCCAGCGTGTCGGCGGAAACTTCCGCGACGTTCAGGCATTCGGCGCCGAGAGCGGAAGCGATATTGGCCGCGACTTCGGCGGTCATGCCGGTGGTGGAACCGTAGATCACTGCGATTGACATAGTGTGAAACCTCCTGAAAGAGAGTTTGTGATTCCCGAATGAGTTAGTTAACGCTAATTATTGTATCCGATTTTTCTCTCACGTCAAGGGGGCAAATGAAAAATTCTTCGCGGATTTTTCAAAATGCGATAGGATCACGTTTTCATGCCTGTTCAGAACGGATTGTGGACCTGCTTTGAACGTTTTTCGACGTAACCAGTTGACAAAATCCTGAGAGAAAGGTATCCTCATAAGCAGAATATTAGCATACACTAATTATTATTTCAATCTAATTCATACGGACGGACTTGTCCGCGTCGTACGGGAGCGTGATCATCATGGAAGTTTTTCGCCATCATATCTATGAGTTCAAAAAAGGTCTGCGCAATCTGATCCTCCACACCGCGCCGGTCAGTGACGTGCCGGAGATCGTCCGCGCGCTCACGTCGCAGGGGATCGCCTATAAGCTGTCGTACCTGCGCAACGGGCACGTCAACGTGTTTTTCGGACATCCCGACTGCATCGCCGTGCTTGGGATCTTCGGCGACAAAAGCCTCAGCGACTACACCAAGGAAGAGGATTTCATCCTCGGCGTCATGCTCGGCTACGGCCGCCTCGAAGAGTGCCGCCGCTACGTCATGCTGAGCGAAAAAGAACGCGCGCGCGTCGAATGTGCGGCGGATTAGTTAGGTTA
>JAEEUD010000263.1 GCA_016286835.1 Pyramidobacter sp.
AAGGCCCGAAACCACCGTGGGCGCCATGGAGGGCAGCAGCGCAACGACCTGGAAGAACCGCCGTCCCGGCAGGTCGGTGTAATTCATCGCGTAGGCATAGAGGAATCCCAGGACCATCGCGGACGCCGTCGATAAAAGGGAAGAAAAGAGCGTATGGGCAAAAGCCTCCTGGAATTCCTTGCCCGTGATGGCCAGCGCCCAATCCAGCGCCGACGGCACCAGGATGAGCTTGATAAACGGATAAATGATAAAGACCGCAAACATCAAAAAGAGCAGTCCGATGGCCAGCAGAAGCTGCGGCTCGCGGCGGAGCGCACGAATCTCCGACGCCCAGCCCGTCTGCTCACGGCCGGCAGAAGCTGCCTGCATAGTATCACCTCATATAGGAACCGCTGCACAAGTCACGCCCGAAACAGTCCTCCGGACGGTTTCACCTTTGCCGGATCTGTTGCCGCCATGCTGCGCCCAAGCGCCCGCGACGAAGCGCTGCTGCGCTTGCCTGACGAGAACTCCCCCGGCAGGATTCCGGCCTGACTTGTCCATCGTTTCCCAAAGAATAAGAGTGAAGCGGAGGGGAAAGTCCAGAGACGACGCTTCCGCCATTTCTCCGTACTCTTCACTCCCCACGCTTCACTCTGTCAGTTTCTTTTCGAGATTATTATGGAACCATGGTTCCGCTTAGAGCCCCGCGAACTTCGCCGTGAGAGCGTCCTTCTCCTTGCCGGCCTTCGCGAAATCATAATCCTTGTAAAGCGGCAGCTCGTTCAGCGGCTTGCTGCCCGCCGGCGTAATGGACTTCGGGTTGCAGGCGATGCCGTTCGCCGTCTTGACCATCGCGTCGCCGGCTTCCTTCGACATCATGTAGTCGATGAAGGCGTTCGCAGCGGCGTCATGCGGCGCGCCCTTCAGCTTCGAAACGCCGCAGAGCGTCCAGCCCGCGTTCGGGAATACCGTGCTGATGATCTTCTGGCCCTTGTTGCTGACGTTCATCTGATCGGACAGGAAGTTCACCGTGATCAGGAACTCGCCCGCGCCGCACTTCTGCGCCGGCGTGAAGCCGGACGGCGTAAGCTGCGCCACGTTCGCCTTGATGCCCTTCAGGAGTTCCAGACCTTTTTCCTCTCCCATGCACTGCACTACGGAGGTGAGCAGGGTGCTGCCCGTTCCGGATTTCGCCGGATCCGGCATGATGATCTCGCCCTTGAAGGCAGGATTCAGGAGATCTTCCAGTTTCGTGGGCATTTCCACTTTGCCCTTGAATTCCTTATTGAAACGAGCTTCGTTCACGCCGATGGCCAGCGTCTCCAGATAGGTGCCTTTCCAGAAGCCATCTTTGTCCACATAGGCGGCAGGAAGATTCCTCTCGTCCGGCGACGTATATTTCGTCGTGATGCCTTCGGCTTTCATTTTCTCATGTGCGTCGATGGTGCCGCCCAGCCAAACGTCGGCTTTCGGCGCGTCCTTCTCTGCGATCAGGCGCGCTACGGCCTCGCCGGTCGGCAGGCGGATGAATTTCACTTCGCAGCCCGTCTTCTCTTTGAAGCCCTTTGCCAGTTCCTTCGTCGTGTCCTCATGGAAGGAAACGTACAAGACGACTTCTTTGCCTTTCAGGGACTGTTCCGTCTTGGCGTCCTTCGGCTTCTCGCCCCCTCCTCCTCCGCAGCCGATTACTGTCAGCATACAGGCGCCGGCCAACAAAGTCGCGGCCATTTTCTTGAAATTCATTACATCCATCTCCCCTTTCAGATAATTCTTACAATCAACCTGACTTCATTATATCACCTGTCCGTCAGAAAACAAGGGGGATTTCAGCCCCACGCCGAGGAGGAGATTTCGCGGGTTAGTCGTTGCATCGCTTGGAAATTGATATAGATAAAGAGGGTATCATTCGATATTAAATTTATATTCGTGAGACGTATATGATTTACTTCTGTTATGAAGCGATTCTTTTCTTACTCCTGTATACAATACACTTGCCTTGTATACATTATATTTACGGCTTTTGCATTGACAGGCGCGGCTTTGGCTCGTATTATAATACGCATGAAAAGCAATGACGCTTAGAACCGTGAGGATTCGGCTTGGCTGTCATTGTTTTTTGTTTAGGCATTATAAGTTTTATTGGAGGAGAGGGGTTTCTTATGGATGTATCAAAGCTGTTAAACGACGTGAACAATTTCGTCTGGGGACCGATCATGCTGGCGCTGCTCGTCGGCACCGGCATCTTCCTGACGATCCGGCTGAAATTTCTGCCGTGGCGCAATCTCTTTTACGCCGTCGGTATGATTTTCCAGAAGAAGGAAAAGCATGAGGGCGATATTTCCCCGTTCCAGTCTCTGATGACGGCACTGTCCGCCACCGTCGGCACCGGCAACATCGTCGGCGTCGCGACGGCGATGGTCCTGGGCGGCCCGGGCGCGCTCGTATGGATGTGGGTCAGCGCTCTGTTCGGACTTTCCACGAAGTACGGCGAGTCGGTGCTGGCGGTTAAGTACCGCGAGACGAACAGCATCGGCGAAATGGCCGGCGGCCCGATGTACGCGATGAAGCACGGCATCGGCGGCGTCTTCGGCGGCGTCATGGCGACGCTGTTCGCGCTGTTCGCGGTCTTTTCTTCCTTCGGTATCGGCAATATGACGCAGGCGAACTCGATTGCCTCGGCTATCCATACGAGTTTTGGCGTTTCGACGACCGTGACGGGCGCCGTTATCATGATTCTTTCGCTGCTGATCCTCGTCCGGGGCATTCACAGCATCGGCAAGGTTTCCAGCATTGTGGTTCCGTTCATGGCGGCTTTCTACTTCGTCGCTGCGATTATCGCTATCGGTTTGAATTTCTCCGCCGTTCCGGCGGGCGTCGCCGAGATTTTCCGCATGGCGTTCTCCTTTGAGTCTGTGGCCGGCGGCGTCGGCGGTTCCATCGTCGCTACGATGCTGACTTCCATGCGCTGGGGCGTTGCTCGCGGAGTATTCTCCAACGAGGCCGGCATGGGCTCCGCGCCGATTGCTGCTGCTGCGGCTCGCACCGACC
>JAEEUD010000264.1 GCA_016286835.1 Pyramidobacter sp.
GCGGGCTCGTCAACGTTCCACATCTGCAGGAACATCAGCAGGAAGCTCTTCACGGCCTCGCCGCGCAGCAGGACCGCGGTGTCCTTCCAGTGCCCGAAGCGCTCTTTCCGGTTGATGTATTCGTCCGCGAGGTTGACGCCGCCGTTGAAGGCGACCTTGCCGTCGATGACGAGGATCTTGCGGTGGTCGCGGTAGTTGTAGTGCGTGGAGAGGAACGGCGTCATCGGGGCGAACATCTTCGCCTTGATGCCGAGCTCCCCGAGCCGGCGGGGATAATTGTGGGGCAGCGTCGTGATCTCGCACATGCCGTCGTACATCACGCGCACGTCGACGCCCGCCGCGGCCTTCTCCGCGAGGATCGCCAGGATGTGCCCCCACATCTCGCCCTCCTCGATGATGAAATACTCGAGAAAGATGAATTTTTCCGCCTTTTTCAGCTCGGTGAGCATCGCGGCGAATTTCTTTTCGCCGAGCGGGAAATAGCGCACCTGCGTGACGCCCCAGATCGGGAAGCAGCCGCTGCGGTTGATATAGCGGTGCAGGTCGTCGGTGCCGGAATTGTCCTCGGCGAGCGCTTTCAGGATCGCCTCATCCTGCGGCAGGGATTCCTTTGTTTCTTCGATCAGGCTCTCGACGCGTTCGCGCAGCGTCCGGTGGCCGAAATTCGACTGCGTGAAGACGAGGAAGATCGCGCCCGGGATCGGAAACAGCGAGAGCACGAACAGCCACGTCAGCTTGGCCGAGGAATCCATGCTGTTGTTGAAGAGGTAGACAACGACGCCGACGATGAACACGAGCTGAAACGCCGTGTAATACGGGACGATCTGCCGGAACAATGCGAACAGCGCGGCAAAGACGAAGATCTGCAGCGCGAACAGCAGCGCAATCAGAAACACGCGGCTGAACAGCAGCCGCAGCAGCCCCTTTTTCTTCGGGCGCGCAAGGCGCAGGATCGCATTTTCCTCTTTCATCGGCGGCAGCTCCCTTCCGGCGGATGGATTCGATCTGAATCGCTTTCCATAACTTTACCCTTTTCGGCGGAAAAATGCAAGAAAACAAAGAGGAGAGGCAAACGCCTCTCCTTCTCTGTCTGTGAAAAATTACTGATCGAGATGGACGATCTGCGTGTACGGGACCTTGATGTCGTTGTCGTCCAGAGCCTTCTTGGTGCCCTCGATGACCTCCCAGCGCTCGGTCCAGTAGTCGCCGGTGTGCGTCCAGTAGCGCACGCCGAGAACGACGCCGCCCGGGGTGAGATCGTCGACGTAGACGATCGTCTCATCCTTGCGGATGACCTTCTCGCGGGCGTTGATCAGCTCGGTAATGGCCTGCTTGGCGCGGGCGATATCGCTCGTGTAGGTGATGTTGACGGTGAAATCGATGCGGCGCTCATCCAGCGAGGTGATGTTGGTGATCGCGGCGCCCGTCAGCGTGGCGTTGGGGACGTTGATCTCCTTGTTGTCGAGCGTGATGACGCGGGTGGCAAAGAGACCGACCTCATCGACGACGCCGTCGACGCCCGCGGCGGAGATCAGGTCACCGACGCGGAACGGATGCAGCAGCAGAAGCTGGATGCCGGCGGCGAGATTCGAGAGGCTGCCCTGCAGAGCCAGACCGACAGTGATGCCGATCGTGCCGAGCAGCGCGACGAAGGAGGCCGTCGGGACGCCGAACAGATCGGCGATGCAGTAGATGATCAGCGCGTAGCAGAGCACCGTGATGCAGGAACGCAGGAACTTGCTGACGCCGGCTTCCATCTTGGAAGCGGCGGCGACCTTGTCAAAGCGCTTCTGCACGAAGCGGGTCGCCCAGCGGCCGATCACATAGATGATGACGGCGAGCAGGATGATGCGGGTGTAATTCCAGAGGGAGGCGAGAGAGATCATGGTGAGACACATCCTTTCCGTGATTTGATTTTCCTTTCAGCCGGCTCTTTTAAGGAAGAAAGCCGACCTTTTTGTACACCTTGTTGAGCGTGCGCCCGGAGAGGCGCTGCGCGGCCTCGCAGCCGCTCTCCCAGCATGCGCGGAGATAGGCCTTGTCCGCGCTGATTTCGGCAAACCGCTCGCGGATCGGGGCGAGCGCGTCCGCGACCGTTTCGCCGACGGCGGTCTTGAAGTCCCCGTAGCCTTTTCCGTCAAATTCGGCGGTGATCTCCTCGTCGGTCTTGCCGGTGAAGGCGCTGTAGATCGTCATCAGGTTGCCGATGCCCTCCTTGCCGGGGGCGCGGTAGATGCCGCTGCCGGAATCGGTGACGGCGGAGCGGAACTTCTTGATGACGGTGTCCTTCGGATCGAGCACGGCGACGAAGGATTTGGGGTTCGCGTCGGATTTCGACATCTTTTTCGTCGGGTCGGCGAGCGACATGATCTTCGCCCCCGCCTTGGGGAAGAGGCAGTCCGGCAGCGTGAAGAGGTTGCCGTAGACGCCGTTCATGCGGTTGACGATATCGCGCGCGAGCTCGACATGCTGCTTCTGATCCGCGCCGACGGGCACGAGATCGGCCTGATACAACAGGATATCCGCGGCCATCAGCGTCGGGTAGGTGAAGAGGCCGGCGTTGATGTTGTCCGCATAGCGGGCGGATTTATCCTTGAACTGCGTCATGCGGGAGAGCTCGCCGAACTGCGTGAAGCAGTTGAGCGCCCACATGAGCTGGGTGTGGTGGGGATTGTGGCTCTGGATGAAGACGATGCTGCGCTTCGGGTCGACGCCGGCGGCCAGCAGCATCGCAAAGCCGTCGATCGTATTTTTGCGCAGGGCGGCGGGATCCTGCCGGACGGTCGTCGCATGCAGATTGGCGACCATGAAGACGCAGTCGTACTGCTCCTGAATCTCCGCCCAGTTTTTGATCGCGCCGAGATAGTTGCCGATCGTGAAGACGCCCGAGGGCTGGATGCCCGAGAGAACGATCTTTTTCTTTTCGGCGGGCGAGTCGGTCATGGGAATCAGATCCTTCCGATAAAACTGCTGTACGCAGCTATTTTAGCATAAAAAGGCGGCTGCG
>JAEEUD010000009.1 GCA_016286835.1 Pyramidobacter sp.
CGCTGCTCGTCTTCTGCACGGCTGCGCGGGCCGCGGGGCCCGTAGAGCCACCGAAACCGCAGATCAGCGAGCAGGAATTCTGGGAGATCCTGAATGGCGGCAAAACACTGGAGATCATGGGCACGCTGATGAAGGGCGCGCCTCTGGAAGCGCGCGACGCCAAGGGGCGCACACCGCTGCTGTGGGCGATCTGGGAAGAGGACGAGTCGCTGGCCGTTCTGCTCATCAACGCCGGCGCGAACGTCGAAGCCCGCGACGCCAAGGAAAAGAACACGCCGCTGATCTGCGCCATTGAAGACGGCTTGAGCACGGTCGCCCGTGTGCTCATCGAAAAGGGCGCGGACGTGAACGCGACGGGCGAGGACGGAACCACGCCGCTTCACGTCGCCGTCGAGGAGCGCAACGAGGAGATCGTCCGTCTGCTGCTGGAAAAGGGCGCGAAAGTGAGCGCGATCGACGAAAACGGAGACACGCCGTTGCTGCTTGCGGCCGAACAGGACGTGCCGAACATCGCCGAACTGCTCATCGCCGCCGGCGCCGACATTGAGTTCACCGATGAGGACGTCGGTTTGCCGCTCGTCCGTGCCGCGTACGAGAACAGGCCGGGGATGGTCTCGTTCCTGCTTGATAAGGGCGCTGACATCGAACGGCGCGAAGGCGGAGAGGACGACGGCCAGACGGCGCTGTTCGCGGCTGCCAAAAAGGGGAATGCGGCCGTGGCGGCGCTGCTGCTTGACCGCGGCGCGAAGATCGAAACCGCCTGCGAGGACGGACGCACGCCGCTGCTGGCGGCAGCTTCCGGCAGAAAGACCGATACGGTGAAACTGCTGCTCGACAGAGGCGCGAACATCGCCGCGGCCGACGAATACGGACGCACGGCGCTGGTGACGGCAGCCGACGGCGGCAATATCGAAACCGTCGCGCTTCTGCTCGATCGCGGTGCGGACATGGCCGCGGCCGATAAAAACGGGGACACGGCGCTGCTGTTTGCGGCCGAGCGCGGCAACTTCGATATGGTCAGGCTGCTGCATGAGCGCGGCGCGAAGCTGGACGTGCGGGGCAAAAACGGCCAGACCGCCCTGTCGCGTGCGGTCCAGTACGGCAGAACGCCTGATCTGGCGCTGTGGCTGCTGGATCAGGGCGTTGACGCGGGCGGGACATATCCGTTCAAAAATTCCCGGCTCACGCTGGCCGAACTGCTTGCCGTCAACAAGCGCATGAAGGACAGCCCGAAAAAGGCGGAGCTGGCCCGGCGTCTCGGCGCAAACTAGGGATCAAAAAAGTTCCGCGTGAAACGGCGCGAAGGGATCGCGCTGTTTCACGCGGAACTTTTTTGCTATTCGATCACGTACGCGCTGACGATCTCGCCGTAGTAGGCGACATGCGCGTCGCGGTTGGAACTGGGGTTCGTGCTCGGCACGTCCTGCGGATAATAGCGGTTGCGGGGCAGCTCGGCCAGCGCCGTGATGTCCTGCTTCTGACGGCAGACGACGCGGCATTCCAGCGTGAGCGGGAACTCTTTGATGCCGGGGCAGGAGACGACCTCCGGCTCCTCGAGCGTCAGCCCCAGCTCGGCGATCTTGTCGCCGTCGCGGCCGCTTTTCGTCCCCGCGGCGGCCAGCACGCGCCTGTCGGGCTCGCCGACAGGAATGTTGACCGTGAACACGCCCGATTTGTCGAGCAGCTCGCGCGTGAAGCGTCCTTCGCGCACGTAGGCGACGAAAACGGGCAGCCCCCATTCGATGCCGATCGTTCCCCAGCCGATCGTCATCGTGTTGACGCGCCCCATGCCGCGGCTCGTCAGCAGCACGCCGCCGTTGGGCAGGGCCGTCAGGATGTCTTTGACGTGATCAAAAGCGTTCACTTTTCTCTTCATGATAATACCTCCCGGCGAAATATGAATCTGCCGTACAGTGTACACGAAAAAGGGCGAAAGCGAAAGTTATCACGGTGTGCAAATTTACCGGCGTTTTCATGTTCGTCCTGAATCTGTGTGCGTTTGAGCTTTACAAACATTTATAATCAATTTATAATTAACTCATTCACATTCTTACGGGAGGCGTTCCTATGTCATTTGCCCTGAAGGAGATCAAAGAAGCCCGGCAGCGCATCAGCCCTTACGTCCTGAAAACACCTCTGCTGCGGATGCCGATGCTCGACGCACGTCTCGGCTGCGAAGTCTATGCCAAGGTCGAGTGTATGCAGACGACCGGTGCGTTCAAGCTGCGCGGCGCATTCAACAAGCTGCTCTCGCTCTCGCCGGAACAGCTGAAGAACGGCGTCGTCACGGCCTCGACCGGCAATCACGGCCGGGCCATGGCCTATGCGGCCAAAATGCTCGGCGCAAGGGCCACCGTCGTCATGCCCCGCACCGCGCCTCAGGTCAAGATCGACGCCGTGCGCGCGCTCGGTGCGGATGTGGTGCTGTGCGGCGCCGAGGAGCGTTTCGACGTCGCCGAGCGCATCAGGCGCGAGAGCGACGGCACGATGGTGCCGCCCTACAACGACGACGTGATCATGGCCGGTCAGGGCACGTTGGGGGTGGAGATCATCGAACAGCAGCCCGATCTCGACGCGGTCGTCGTGCCCGTGGGCGGCGGCGGGTTGATCAGCGGCGTCGCGACCGCCGTCAAGGAGTCTAGCCCGCGCGTGCGCGTGTACGGAGCCGATCCGGCCGTTTTGCCTGCCTACGCGCAGAGCCTGAAAGCCGGCCGGATGCTGACCCTGCCGTTCAGCCCGACCGTGGCCGAAGCCCTGCTGTGCCAGACGCCGGGCGACAAATGCTTCCCCTGCCTGCAGAAGTACGTCGATGCGGTGTACTCCGTCAGCGAATCGTTCATCCTCAAGGGGATGAAACTTCTGCTGACCGAAGGCAAGATCCTTGCCGAGGCGTCGTCGTGCATCGGCGTCGGCGCGGCGATGGAAAAGCTCCTTCCCGTCAGCACGAAGGATAAAGTCTGCTTCGTCATCTCCGGCGGCAGCGTCGGCGTCGAACAGCTGAGGATGCTCGAGGAGGTCGAACTATGAGACCGGTCGTCAGTGAGATCAAGCCGATCGGGCATTATTCCCCGGCGATTGTCAGCGGCAGCCGCGTCTACGTGGCGGGACAGCCTTCCGTCGATCCCGCGACGGGGAAGACCGCCGAAGGCGGCATCCGGGGCGAGGTCCTCATGGCCCTGAGCCGCGTGGAGACGATCCTGAAAGGTGCCGGCTGTTCTCGGGAGAACGTGACCATGTGCCGCATCTATGTCACTTCAATCAAGGACTGGGCGGAAGTGAACGCCGCGTTCGCCGAATTCTTCGGTGACCATCGCCCGGCGCGCATCGTCCTGCCCGTCGGCGATCTCGGCGGCTTCAACGTGGAGCTGGAAGCGGAAGCCGAGCTGCCCGGGACTGAGGCATTGTAAAATGGAAAGCCTGCCGATCCGGCGCGACTTTTCCATCGTCGTCGCCGGCACATCCGCTCACGGGGCGACGCCGCACCTGGGACGGGACGCGATCGTCGCCGCAAGCGCGATCACTGTCCAACTCCAGACTGTCGTCAGCCGCGTACAGGATCCCCTGCAGCCGCTGAAGCTCGCCGTTCGCACGGTCAGAGCCGGGAAGGAATACAACATCATCTGCGACCGTGCCGAGCTGGGCGGCTCGCTGTGCGCGCCGGACGAGGCCGCGTTTGCGCGCGCCGCCGGCGAGATGGAACGGATCGCCCTGCGCACGGCGGAGGGCATGGGCTGCACGGCGGCGCTGATGTTCGCGGGAACAAAGGAGGAACGCTCATGACGCTGCCGGTCAAAGAAGCGGCGCTGCGCGAGCAGGACTACATCGTCGAGCAGCGCCGCTGGCTCCACGCTCATCCCGAGCTCAGCTGCCAGGAAAAGGAGACCACGGCGCACATCGCCGCAGAGTTGGAAAAATGCGGCGTCGAAGTGCAGACGTTCGACGACATCACCGGCGCGATCGGGATCATCCGCGGCGCGGCACCCGGCAAAACGGTGATGCTGCGGGCCGACATCGACGCGCTGCCGATCACGGAGAAGGACGACGGCCGTCCGTACGTTTCGTGCAATCCCGGCGTCATGCACGCCTGCGGGCACGACTGCCACGCGGCGATGCTGCTCGGCGCGGCGCGGATCCTCAACGAACGCCGTGACGCCCTGCGCGGAACGGTCAAACTGCTGTTCCAGATGGGCGAGGAAAAGGGCGTCGAATCGCGCCGCTACGTCGAAAAAGGCGCGCTCGAGGGCGTCGACGCGCTGCTGGGGCTTCACGTCTGGAGTCAGCTCCCGTCCGGGAAGGTCAACTTTTCCGACGGACCGCGCATGGCCTGCAGCGACCGCTTCATCATCACCGTCAGAGGCGCTGAGGACGCGACGGTCACGGCTGCGGCCGCCGTGGTCCTTGCCCTGCAGCAGTTCGCAGCGCGCGAGATCCCGCACAGCCCGTTCGTACTCACCGTCGGGAAGCTCAACAGCCTTGCCGGCGGAGCGGATCCGCCCGCTCAGGTCGAGATCGTCGGCACGGCGCGCACGTTCGACCGCGCTCTGCGCGCACGGCTGCCGCAGATACTCGGGCAGACCGCGGCGGGGACGGCTCAGGTTTACGGCTGTACAGCGGGCTGCGAGTACCGCTTCGGCCCCTCGGCCGTGATCAACGAGCACTCGATGCTCAACGAGCTTGCCCGCGGCGCGGCGCGGAACGTGATGGGGGAGGACGCGCTCGTGCCTCTTGCCCTGCAGATGGGCGGCGAAGATTTCGCCATCCTTGCCGAGAACGCCCCTGCCGTGTTCGGCTTCCTCGGGATCAGGAACGAGGCGAAGGGGAGCACCAGCCCGCACCATTCGCCCGATTTCAGAGTGGACGAGGACGTGCTGCACTGGGGCGCGGGCATCTACGCGCAGTTCGCGCTCGATTTCCTGAAATAGCCTAAGCCCCTGACTGTCCGCGGTCGGTTCTGCGCATGTTTTGCGGATGTGCTGATTTTTGGTTCATGTCGACAATTTACATAATGATTTTACGAAGAAAGGCGCTTGATTTTATCACGGCAAAGTGGTATCGTAACGAAAGACTTGGTTTTAAGAGTCATTACTTTTGAAAGGGGAAATTCATTATGGTTGAACCCGCAAAGAAACACTGGTATGAGAAACTGCCGCACCCGTACGCGATCCTGTTCTTCATCATCCTGTTCGCGGCGATCCTGACCTACATCGTTCCTGCCGGTCAGTACACGCGCATCTCGATCGATACGGCGCTCGGCAAGCGCACCGTTGTTGATGCCGCCAGCTTCAAATACCTCGGTACGCAGTTCCCGACCGACCTGATGGGTCTGTTCCAGTCGCTGCCTCTCGGTATGATCGCTTCCGGCGCGATCATCTTCATCACGCTGATCTCCGGCATGATGTTCAAGGTCATCGAGAGCACCGGCGCTCTTGAGAACGGCGTCGGCGTCATGGTCAAGCACCTCGGCAAGGATCGTTATCCCGTCATCATCTGGGTCGTGACCTACATCTTCGGCTTCCTCGGCGCGGCCGTCGGCTTTGAGAACAACATCGGCATCGTGCCCATCGCGGCGATGATCGCCCTCGGCATGGGCGGCGATACGCTGATCGGCGCCACAATCTCTGCGGCTGCCGTTGCCATCGGCTTCGCCACGTCTCCCATCAACGTCTACACGGTCGGCACGGCTCACGCCATTGCTCAGCTGCCGATCTTCTCCGGCGCCCTGATCCGCACCGGCTACTGCGTGGTCGCCCTCGCCATCCTGGCCCAGCAGAGCTGCAGCTACATGAAGCGCCTGCGTCAGGATCCTTCCAAGAGCTACGTTCTGGGCGTCGACACCGAAGGTCTTGCTCTTTCCAAGCCGCTTGAGGAGTACAAACTGACCGGCACGCACAAGATGGTCCTTGCGATCTTCATCATCGGCATGGCCGCCATCGTCTTCGGCACGCTGAAGTACGGCTGGTACCTCAACCAGATCATGGCCGTGTTCCTGATGATCACGGTCGCCACGGCTATCGTTGCCCGCATCAGCCCCTCGAAGATGGTGCAGACGATGATGAACGGCGCTGGCAGCGTCTGCTCCGGTGCCATGGCCATCGGTATCGCCCGCGCGATCCAGGTCGTCCTTGAGAACGGCAAGATCTGCGACACGATCATTCACGCCCTCGTCGCTCCGCTTCAGAGCGTCGGCACGATCGCTTCCGGCTGGCTCATGGTCCTTGCGAACTGCGTCATCAACTTCTTCATCCCCTCCGGTTCCGGCCAGGCCGTCGTCACGATGCCCATCATGACCCCCATTGCCGACATGATCAACATGACCCGTCAGGTCGCCGTGTTCTGCTTCCAGATCGGCGACGGCGTCACGAACCTGATCTATCCCACCATGGGCGGTCTGCTGGCCATGCTGGCCCTCGTCCGTGTTCCCTTCGACCGCTGGTTCCGCTTCGCGTTCCCGCTGGTCGTCAAGGTCACGATCCTTGGCTGCATCATCATGACCGTTGCCATCAAGCTGGGCTGGAACTAAAATGAAGAGTCCGGACTTTATCGCCCGGGCGAAAGAGATCGAAAATGTCGTCGTCGATTGGCGGCGGCATTTTCATTCTCACCCGGAGCTTTCGTTTGACGAGGTCGAGACCAGCAAGTTCATTGCCAAAACGCTGACGGAACTGGGCTGTGAAAACGTACAGATCGGCACGTTCGGTCGTCCCACCGGCGTCATCGCCGACATCAAAGGCGGCAAGCCCGGCAAATGCGTGGCCCTGCGCGCCGACATTGACGCGCTGCCGGTGACGGAGGAGACGGGACTGCCGTTCGCCAGCCAGAACGCAGGCGTCATGCACGCCTGCGGCCATGACGGACACGCCGCCATGCTGCTGGGCGCGGCGAAGATGCTGTGCGAGGTCAAGGATCGGCTGCCCGGCTCGGTGCGCCTGATCTTCCAGCCCTCTGAGGAGTCGGCCGTCGTCAAGCAGGGCGCGCGCGCCGTCGTCGAGGACGGCAAGGCGCTCGCGGGCGTGGACGCGATCTTCGGCGTGCACCTCTGGTCGCCGTTGGAAGCGGGCGTGCTCGGTTACACGACGGGCGCGATGATGGCGTGCAGCGACAGCTGGACGCTGAAGATCCACGGCAAGGGCGGCCACGGCGCCGCGCCGCACCAGACGCACGATCCGACGGTGGCGGCCGGGCAGATCATCTGCGCACTGCAGACGTTCGTCAGCCGCGAGATCGAGCCGATCAAGAACGCGGTGCTGTCTGTCGGCATCATGAAGGCCGGCGGCGCGTTCAACGTCATCCCCGAGGAAGTGGAACTGACGGGCACGGCGCGTTCGTTCGAGCCGCAGATCAGCCTGGACTGCGAGGATTTCATCCGCCGCGTGGGCGAGAACATCGGCGCGGCGTTCCGCTGCACGACCGACCTGGAGTACAGCCGCAACCTGCCGCCCACGGTCAATCATGCCGAGATGGCGCTGCTCGGCGCGGAAAACGGCCGCAAGGTGTTCGGCGCCGACAACGTGCGCGAGCTGAAGCCTACGATGGTCGGCGAGGATTTCAGCTTCTACCTCGAAAAAGTCCCCGGCGCGTTCTTCTTCATCGGCGTCGGCGACGAGGCGAAGCACACCACCTGGCCGCACCACCACTGCCGCTTCACGATCGACGAAGCCCAGCTCCACAAAGGCTCGGCATTCGAGGCCCTGTGCGCGTGGGAGTTCTTGAACAAGGCGTAAGGCTTTTGATTCAAAACCTTCAACGCTAAGATACAAGGACACAAAGGAAATCCAAAAAAGAATCGCGGCAGAGTTGAGATTTTCGGCTCTGCCGCGATTTTGTCGTTGCATAAAAAGCCCGAGGCTCGTTTTTCAGAGCAAGCCTCGGGCTTCTATTATGCCTTTCTTCGTGCCTTTGTGTCTTCGTGTTGGCTTTGAATCTTCAGGCCTTCCCCTTCCGGCTGAACATCTCGTTCACAAACGTCGCGCCGAGGATCATGACACCTCCGATGACCTGCAGCGGCGTCATGCGTTCGCCGAGGATCAGCCAGCTCATCAGCACGGCCGAGAGCGGGTCGATGTAGCTGAACGCGGCGGTCGTCTGCGCGGGAAGGGCGCGCAGGGCGGCGAAGTAGAGCAGATAGGCGAAGCCGGTGTGGAACAGGCAGATCATGGCAAGGCAGAACCAGCCCGTGCCGTCAAGCGCCGCGAACGACAAGCCTTCGTGTGCAAACACGTAGGGCGCCAAAAACAGCGCGGCGATGCACAGGTCGGCAGCCGTCGACTCGTACGGCGTGATGTCGCGCAGAAACTTGTTGCCCATCACGGCGATCGCGTAGAGCACGGCCGCACCGACGCCGCAGGCGATGCCGAGCAGGTCGTTCGCACCGCTGCCGCCCGCGCCGGCGACGATGCAGGCCAGTCCCGCGAGCGAGACGGCCACGCAGACGATCGTGACGCGGCTGAGCTTTTCTTTCAGCAGCCACGGGGCGAGGATGAGCATGAACGCCGGGGCCAGGTAGTAGCAGATCGTGCCCGTGGCGATCGAGGTCCAGCGGAACGCCTCGAAAAACAGGATCCAGTTGACACCCATGGCGCTGCCGGCGATGAGCAGGTATTTGAGATTGGCGCGGATGCGGGCCCACGACACGCCGCCGCCGATCGTCGCCGCAGCGGTGAAAATACAAACGGCGCCGCTGGCGCCGCGCAGCAGCGAAATCTGTGCGCTCGACAGCGGGATATGCCGCACGAACAGCCCGATCGAGCCGAAGACGAGCATCGCAAAGGCCATCAGCAGTTTCATCGTTTTCATCCGGGATCGCTCCTTATTATCAGGTCGAAAGTCTCCGTATTATACCGCGCCGCCCGAAAAATGTCGCCTGCGGGGCGACCTATTCCTCCCGCACTGATGGTATACTTACGGCACATCGAAGAAGGAGGAATCGTCATGGAAAAACGTACCATCAGAGTAACCGGAGAAGGAAAAGTGAGCGCGAGGCCCGACACGATCGAGCTGAAACTCGACATGACAGATGTCTGCAAGGAATACGCGGAAGCCCTTGAGGAATCAGCCAGACGCACGCAGGCGCTGCGCGAGTGCATGGCAGCCGCCGGGCTGAACGGCGATGATCTGAGGACGGTGAACTTTAACGTTAGGACTGAATACGACACGGAGTACATCACCGAACGTGAGAATCTGCTCAAAAAGAAGACGAAAACGGAACAGGTGCTCAAGGGCTATCGTTTCAGTCATTCGCTGAAAATCTCTTTCCCCGTGGATAACGAGCTGCTGGGCCGCGTGCTGGGCGAGCTTTCGCGCTCAAAGACGGATGCGCATTTTGACTTCGACTTTACCGTCAAAGACCCCGCCCCGCTGCGTGCCGCTTTGCTCGACGACGCGGCGCGTGTCTGCCGCGCGAACGCGCAGACGCTGGCGACGGCAAGCGGCGCCGAACTGGGCGAGGTGATCGACATCAATTACTCCTGGGGACGGCTCGATATCTACTCGCACCCGATGGACCTTGAATACTCCTACGCCCCAGCCTTAATGGAGCCGGACGAAGCGTATTCTATCGACGTGAATCCGGAGAATATCGAGCTGGAGGAAAGCGTCACGATCACCTGGGCTTTAAAATAACACGTGTACGCCTGCCCCTTGCGGTTATTTTGATTATTCTTTGTGTTGAGGTTTTGAATCTGGTTTTAACGACTCTCCGCAGGCAATCCCGCTACCCGTCCGGCGAATTCGCGCAGAGACGGGCGCGTGTGGCCGGCCCGGCCCGTCACCGTGTCGGCGGCCAGCATCGAGGAGATCACCGATTCGTTCACCGCTTCGATCACGGCACGGAAAAAGGGATTGACGCCGGTGTCGCTCATCGCCCGCAGCTTCAGCTCGCCTTTGGCATCGATGGGGATGCGCTGCGCGGTCGAAAAGGCGATGGCGATCTCGCCGCTGCCGTTGCCGATGATCGAGCCGGTCTTGGTGATGCCGGCCGTGGCACGCTTGCACAGGCGCTTCAGCTGACGCGCCGTGAAAGGCGCGTCCGTCGCCAGGATGACGATGCACGATCCCTGCTCGCGCAGCGGCTCGCTTCTGAGCAGCGCGTCGGCTTCGAGCCCCGTCGGCTGCCCGCCGAGCGTGAACTCGGGCATCTCGCCGAAGTTGGTCAGCGCCAGACAGCCCAGCGTGTACGACGTGTCCGCAGCTTCGATGACGCGCGAGGCCGAGCCGATGCCGCCCTTGAACTGGTAGCAGCTCATGCCCCGTCCTGCGCCCACGGCGCCGAGGGCGAACTGATCGCCGGCATCGGTGAGAGCTTGATCGACCATTTCCGGCGTCACGAACTGCGCGCGGCTGTCGTTGAGGAAGCTGTCGTTGCACTCGCACACCACGGGATTGACCGTGCCGGCCGTGCGCCCGATCGTCGGCTCGCGCCCGATCATCCAGCGGGAAAGCCCGCGCCAGCAGTCGCCGACGCTCAGCGTGTTCGTCAGCACGATCGGCGTCTCCAGCGTGCCCAGCTCGTCGATCTGCACCAGCCCCGCCGACTTGCCGAAGCCGTTGATCACGTGCGACGCGGCGATCAGCTTTTCCCGGAACAGGCTTCCCGGCGCGGGCACGATCGCCGTCACGCCCGTCTGCGCGTCTCCGTCGGCCAGTGTCACGTGCCCGACGCGCACCCCTTTCACGTCGCAGATCGTGTTGCGCGCCCCCTTGGGCAGCACGCCCGCAGAAAGCCCGAAACGGTCGAGCCAGTCGTTTTTTGCCGTGATGTTCGTCATATTCGGTCACTCCTGTTCAAAAAGTATTTTCGGTTCGATTATAGCAAAACGGGACAGGTTTGCTCAATGAAAGGGAAAGAAATATGATAATGCCGGTCGCTTGTTCTAGAAGAAAAATAAGTAATTATTTATAAATAAAATTTGCCTATTTTGATACATTTGACAGAAGAAGCGTTTGGTGGTATAAGATATTTGAACCGTCAGCGCTTTTATATATAAAGGCGACGGCCAATTTTTAAAGAAAGCGAGATGTTTCACGTGAAGAAGTCAACGCGCGCGCTCCTGTGTCTGGCCGTCCTGGCCGCTCTGATCTGCGGTGCTGCTGCGGCAATGGCTGCTCCTGGTTACTATGGCGGCCCCGGCTACGGTCCCGGACCGGGCTATCATCACTATGGCCCGCCTCCCGGACACCGTCCTCCGCCCCCGCCGCCTCCCGGCTACGGCCCGCGTCCCGGCTATCGTCCTCCGCCTCCGCCGCCCCGTCCTGAGATGGTCTGGGTCATGCCCGGCGGCCAGGCGTATCACCATGGCTGGTGCAAGTTCATTCAGGGCCTGCGCGGGCTGATGCGCATTTCGCGCAACGAAGCCCGTCGCCGCGGCTATCGTCACTGCCGCACCTGCTTCCGCTACTAATCCGATCAATAGAAAAAAGCCGGCTCCCAGCGAGCCGGCTTTTTTCTATTTGAGGAACAGCAGCAGTCCCGAGACGATCAGATAGCCGTAGACTGCCTTACGCAGTTTGTTCTGGTCGAGGCGGTGGAAGATCTTCGTGCCGATCCACGCGCCGATCAGCAGCGCCGCCAGCAGCAGGAGATAGAGGTGCATGACGGGCGCGGTGAAGACACCGTTGCGCCAGCGCATGAACGTCGTCATGATCGAGTTGACGCAGAAATGCGCGTTCAGCGTCGAGCGGTATTCGTCGTTGCTGTCGGTGGCCCCGATCAGGTAGAGGGCCATAGGCGGGCCGCCGACGGCGAACAGCCCCGACGTGACGCCGGAGATGGCGCCGGCGATCACACTGTTGCGCACGGTGGGACGGATACGGATCTTGCCGTTGAGGAACAGCGAGTACAGTCCCAGCGCGATCAGCACGCAGCCCAGCAGGCGCAGCATGAGCTTGTCGGCGGCGAACGAGGAGAGCCAGACGAACGTGCCGGAAACGATGATGCTCGTCACCGTAGCGGGCCAGACCTTGCGCCAGTTGGCGTGCCGCCAGCCGCTGAACGCGACCATCGCGGCGGTCGTCGTACCGCACAGTCCGGCCAGCGCCACTGCCTGCTGATAAGGCATCAGATACGGCAGCAGCGACATGTTCAGCGGGCCGTAGCCGAAACCGCACACGGACTGGACGACGGCGCCGATCAGGCTGACGCAGAACGCGCCGGCGAAGACAAATGGGGGCATGAAAACTCACTCCTTCAGAATTCGTCGCAAAACAAGAGTATTTTACGCTTTTCCCAGGCCGTTTACAAGGACGCGGGGAGACGCAAAAGAGCGCTGAAAACGTTTTCAGCGCTCAATGGTCCGTGTGTTCCAGCGTCTTTCCCGTTTCGTCCGAGCCGGAGCCGGCATGTGCAAGCGCGACGCTGAGAGCTTATTCGATGAACATGCCTTCGGGGGAAAAACGTTAAGCGCGCGGCGAGCTGTCGTCGCCGCTCCGTTCCGGACCGGCGGCGGCTGCGTTGCGGTAGATGTTCACGTCCACGTGCGGATAGGCCATCTGGATGCCGGCATCTTCAAGGGCGTAGATGAAGTCTTCACGCAGCTCGCACGCCACGGCGTAGGCGCTGGAACGGCGCTGGTTGACCCAGAATACGACCTGGAACTCGAGCTCGCTTTCGCCGTAGCCGGTGAGCCGCACCAGCGGCACGGGCGTTTTGAGCACGTGCGGATTGGCGGCGAGCACGCTCAGGAGCACTTCGCGCAAACGTTTGGGCGAGGTGCCGTATTCCACGCCGACGTCGATGGTGCTGCGCAGGGTCGCGTCGGACAGGCTCCAGTTGACGAGCTGCTTTTCGAGCAGGTCGCTGTTGGGGATGACCACGTCTTTGCCGTCGAACGTGCGGACGATGGTGGCGCTGACGCCGATGTCGGACACCGTGCCGGTGACGTCGTCGACCTCGATGACGTTGCCCAGCCGGAAGGGGCGCTTGAGGGTGAGCAGGATGCCGCTGACGAGGTTTTTGAACAGGTTCTGCGTGCCGAAACCGATGCCGATGGCGACGGCGCCGCCCAGAAAGGCGAAGGCCGTGAGCGGGATGCCGACGATATGCAGGGCGGCCAGGAAGATGATCAGCCCGGCCAGGTAGGAGAACAGGCGGGTCAGCGAGCGTCGGCTGGTCTCGTCGATGCTGAACTTTTTGCTCAGCGACCATAGGAGCAGTGCGAAAACGCGCCGTGCGCTCCAGTTGCCCACCACGATGAGGGCAAGAGCGAGCAGGAATTCGCGCAGCCGTACGGCGTAGCCGCCGCTTTGCCACAGCTCCGTGTTGAGCAGGCGCGTGCCGTGCGTTTCCCACCAGACTTTGAGCTTTTCGCGCAGCGGGACGGTCTCGTAGAGTTCCCGAAGTTCGTCGATGAGGGCCCGCTGCTGCGCCCTCACGCCAAGCAAACGCTCCACATGGGCAAGGCTGTCGTCGATCGCCGCCTGCACGCAGGCGTGATCTTCGCGAAGCAGCGGCAGCGAAGCGGCGGACGCTCCCGCGTCGATCTGCTTCTGGACGGCGGCCAGGCGGGCCTGCATGACCAGCATGTCTTTCTGCGTCGCGGCAAGCTGCTCGTCAAGCGAGCCTGCGCCCTCCGTCAGCTCGCGCACGGCGTCGGGGATCGCGGACGCTCCGGCGGCGCCGCGGGCCAGCTCGTAGCGCAGCGTCCAGGCGCGCTTGCGGGCGGCGGTGAGATCCAGCTGGGACTGCATGTGTTCCAGCTTCTGGCGGGCAGCGTCGCGCGCGTCTTCGCGAGCGTTTCGTTCGATCAGCGCGGCGGCGCGGTCTTCACTGCGGGCGGCGACGTACTTTGCCTGCGCGGCTTCCAGTCCTTCCTGCGCCAGACGGTACTGAACGTTCGCCTGCGCGCGCCGGGCTTCGAGGTCGCGCGCGCGGGCGTCGAGCACGGCCGTCTGAGCCGCGAAGCTCTTCTCTTCAAGGTCGAGGTTGTCGCGGATGTAGGACCGCACCCGAAGATGACGGTCGCGCGCCAGCTTGCGGATCTCCAGGACGATGGCGGCGTTCTCGCGTTTCAGGACATCCAGCGTCCATCGCGCGCGGGAGAGTTCCGTCAGGAACGAGGCGTCGGCCAGCTGCCACGCCGTCTGCGGCGTGTTCTTGCGGAGAAAAGTGTCCCGGGCCAGCCGCCACGTTGCCTCACGTTCGCTCACCTGCCGGCGGGCGCGCTCGGCCTCCTCGGCAGCGTGGGTGAAGTCGTACTTCGCGTCGTCGACGTGCGAGTTCAGCTCGTCGAGCTGGCCGATATAGGCGTTGTAAAAATCGAGGGTGTAGGGCGGCTTTTCCGTCAGCGTCAGCTCCGGCGCGGAGATGTCGGCCCGGCGCCGGTTCAGCATGGATTCGATGTGCGCCTTGCGGCTGAGGGCGCTGACGATGGCGGGGTAGACGTTTTTCAGCGCCGCGAGCGTGTCTTTGCGGCGGACGACGGCGTCCTCGCCGACGCCGAAACGCACGGCGGCCGCGCCGGCTGGCAGTTTGTCCAAATCTTCCAGCTGCCGGCGGACCGCTTCAGCGCGCGCTGCGCAGGAATCTGCGTCGGGGCCGGGCTGATAGGGGTCGACGACGGCGCCGGACGCGAGCGCGAACGCGTCGGCCACGACATCCGGCGCTTCCGTCACGCTCCCGCCAGTGAGCAGCGAAACGGCGTCGAGCGCGGATGCGGCGTGCGCCAACGAAAGAGCTGCCAGCACGGCAAGCGCAAAACATTTCTTTTTCATGAAACGGCCACTCCTGTTTGTTTAAATGCTCGGCGTTCCGTCACGCCTGCAGCGAATGATCGTCGTCCCGCCTTGCAGGAGCAGGAGTCGGAGCGGGATCGTCCCTCAGCAGATTCACGTCCACGCGCGGGTAGGCCATGAGGATGCCGGCGTTGTCCAGAGCGCGGAGGATATCCTCGCGCAGGCGCGCCGCCACGGCGGGAACGTCGGAAAGACGCTGCT
>JAEEUD010000265.1 GCA_016286835.1 Pyramidobacter sp.
ATCGGCGGCGTCTTTTTGATGCGGCGGCCGAGGATGGTCATGACCGAGATCGTGAACGCCGCGCCCAGTTCGAGCAGGTCGCCCGTGTTCATCTTCAGGTCCGCGAGCAGCGAAAGATCACCCTTGCACAGCAGCGACACAGCGCCCGCCAGCGCGATAACGATGCCGAGCACGCGGCGCAGCGTCAGCCTTTCGCCGAGGAAGATGCGCGCGAGCACGGCCGTGATGAACGGCGACGTGGCGAAGAGGATGGCCACGTTCGTCAGCGACGTGCGCTTCATGGCGTTGAAGAAAAAAACGTTGTTGAAAAAGACGCCCGACAGTCCCATCAGCGCGGCCGTGATCCGGTCGCCGGGGAGGGGCAGCAGCAGTCCGTCGCGGAGACGCGCCAGCGGCGCGAGGATCAGCACGGCGATGGCCGTACGCAGCAGAAGCAGCTGCAGCGGCGCCATCTCGGCGAGCGCGAACGCCGTGGGCACGTTCATGAAGCCCCACATCAGCAGCGTCATTGTCATCGGCCAGTAAAGGTACAGGGGCGAATTGCGGTTTTCCATCTCAGGTCACCTCGGGGAAAAAGTCAAAAACACGATTATTGTACCTCGAAACGCGGCGGCGCGCACTTGCAAAATCGGTTTAAAAGCGGAATAATAAGCGCAACTACACCTGAATGACGGGAGGCTCGTCAAAATGGCGATCGAACTTGACAAACTGTACAGTCAGACGGCGCGCGCCGTGCGTCCGTCGGCGATCCGCGAGATGGCGAAACACGCCGCGCAGCCCGGAGCGATCTCGTTCGCGCGCGGCGATCCGGCGCCGGAGATCTTCCCCGTGGAGGAGTTCTACGAGTGCGCGCGCGTGCTGCGCGACCGCGGCAGCGAGGTGCTCCAGTACGGCAACACGGCCGGCTACGCGCCGCTGGCAGATTTCCTGACCGGCTGGCTGACGCCGCGGCTGGGACGGCCCGTGACGCGCGAAAAGCTGCTGATCACCTCCGGCAGCGGGCAGGTGTGCGATCTGCTCGTGCGTTCCACCGTGGACAGGGGCGACTTCGTTATCGTCGAGGAGCCGACGTTTTTGGGCAACACCAACGGGATGCGCAACGCGGGAGCGAACTTCATCACCGTGCCCGTGGACGAGCAGGGCATGGTCGTCGCGGCGCTGCCGGAGAAGATCGGATCTGTACGCGCCCGCGGCGGCAAGATCAGCTTCATCTACGTGATCCCCACGTTCCACAATCCCGCCGGCGTCACCATGTCGGTCGAACGCCGCCGGCAGCTCGTGGCGGTCGCGCAGGAATACGGCCTGCTGATCATGGAGGACGATCCCTACCGCTTCGTGCGCTTTGAGGGCGACGATCTGCCCTCGCTCTACGAGCTGGACGGCGGCGACAACGTCGTCAGCGCCGGCTCGTTCTCCAAGATCCTCGCGCCCGGCACGCGCGTGGGCTGGTGCGTCGGCCCCGAGCCGCTCATCCGCACGATGACCGTGCTCAAGCAGAGCGTGGACAGCTCGGCCAGCGTCGTCTCCCAGGCGATCGTTGCCGAATACTGCCGCAGCGGCAAGCTCGACGGCTTTCTGCCGAAGATCATCGAAAACTACCGCCGCAAGCGCGATCTGATGGAAGCGGCGCTGCGCAAATACCTGCCCGCGGGCGAGGCGCAGTGGACGATGCCGAACGGGGGATTTTTCTACTGGATCACGATGCCGAACGTGAAGACGGCCGACCTGATCAAAAAGTGTCTGGAGCGCAAGGTCGTCTTCGTGCCCGGCGAACCGTTCTACCCGAACGGCGGCGGCGAGCACAGCTTCCGTCTCTGCTTCACGTTCGCCACGCCCGATCAGCTCGACGTCGGCATCCGCGTCATCGGCGAGGCCATCCGCGAGCTCGCACCGGCGAAGGCAAAGGCGTGAGATGAACAATTTTCAGTGAGAACACCGCACCCATAAAAATGACCGCCGCGAGGGCCCGTGCAAAGGGGCTTTCGCGGCGGTCATTGTTATGCGTGTTACGCCAGCGCTTTTTCGATCGCTTCGCTGATCTGGTCCATGTCGGTCTCGACACTGCCGAGAAGTTCGGCGACGGCGAGGCGCTTTTCGTTGACGAACGCTTCGTCCTTGATCGACAGTAGGTTGATCCGCACGTTGTAGGCGGCGGACATCGCCGCGGCGCGGGCGAACTGGCCGGCCGAAGCGGCGTCGGTGACGGCGTTCGTGTTGCCCATGCGGATGGCGGCCAGCGCCAGCGAAGCCGCTTTCGCGCACAGGGTCAGCGTGCGCAGGGGAACTTCGACCGTGCCTTTGGCGGCCTGCTGCATGGCTTCGCGGCGGGCGGCCTTTTCTTCGTCGGTCGCCTTCGGCAGTTTCATCGCGGCCATGAAAGCGTTGAAGGCGTCGGTGTCGCGGTCGATGAGCTCGAGCAGCTCGGCGGCAAGCGTTTTGGCTTCATCCTTGACGCGGGTCATCTCGTCCTGGACGGCGGCGTATTTTTCACGGCCGACTGTGAGTTCGCCGACCATCGAGGACAGCCCTGCGGCCAGCGCGCCGCCGAGCGCGGCGATCGAACCGCCGCCGGGAGCCGGCGACGACGACGCCAGTTCGGCGACGAAATCCGGCAGAGTCATCGTGTGCAGCATGGCCCGTCTCCTACTGCTTGCTCATCAGGTCGAGGAGCTTGAGCTCCAGCACCTGCTCGTTGTGGAAGTCGTCGACCTGGAGGTAATAGGCGGCGCTGTCGAGCATGGCGCCGGCGGGGATCATGCCGTACACTTCGGTGCCGTTGACGGTGACGCCCCAGCGGGCCGCTTCCATGCGGATGAACTCGAGCACGCGGTACATGGCGGTCTTCTCGTAATCGACGAGGTTCATCGACACCTGGACGAGCTTCTTCTCGGGCAGGTCGACGCCCATGCCCTTGACGGTGGTGAAGCCGCCGCCGCTGGCGCGGACACGCTTGGCGATGATCTTGGCGATCTCCACGTTGGTGGTGTT
>JAEEUD010000266.1 GCA_016286835.1 Pyramidobacter sp.
GGCGAAGGAAATCATCTGGAAGCTGCTTGCAGAGGTCGATATCGTCATTGAAAACCTGAAGCCTGGTCTGATGGAGAAAATGGGTTTTACGTGGGAAAAGATCCACGAAGTGAATCCTCGCCTGGTTTATGTCGCGATCAGCGGCTTCGGACGGAGCAAAAAGTACGAAGGACCGTATTCAAAGCGCCTTGCTTACGACATCATCGCTCAGGCGATGTCGGGACAGATGTATGCCTGCGGCGGGGATCCGAACGGCGCGCCGAACTGGCTGGGCTTTGCCATCGGCGATACGGGGACGGGAGTCTATGCGCAGGTCGCGGCGCTGCTCGGGTATATCAACGTGCTGAAGACGGGCGTAGGCGAGTATTTCGACATTGCAATGTATGACTGCATGATGGCGCTGGCTGAACGCACTCACAGCATTTATGCCATGACCGGAAAGGTCACAGGCCGCGGCCCCGACAAGCTGGTCGCTCCGTGGGGTCCGTTCAAGTGCGCGGACGGGCACGTAGCGCTGATGGTGCCGACCGAAGCGATGTGGAAAAAGTTCTGCGCGGCGATCGAGCATCCTGAGCTTCTGGAAGACCCTCGTCTTCAGTCCGGCCCCGACAGAGCGGCGCATCTTGACGTGCTCATGCCGGTCATCACGGGCTGGCTGTCGGACAAAACGAAGGAAAAAGCTACTGAGCTGTTCATGGCTGCGGGGCTTCCCTGCGCGCCCGTGATGAGTTCGGAAGACTGCGCGAATGACGCTCACACGGCTGCCAGAAAGATGATCGTCGGGATCAGCGAGCCTGTGATGAACGTCATCAAATGTATCGGCAGTCCGTTCAAAATGGAAGCTCACGAGCCTGAATACGGCGCCATTCCCGCTCTTGGCGACAGTACAGACGCGGTTCTTGAGTCGCTTGGTTACTCGCAGGCGGCAATCAGGGAACTTCACGAGAAGGAAGTCGTGTAACGGGTATCCTGTTGAAAATGAAAGGGGAGAAACACATGAGGAATGTTGTTATCGCTGCGGCCGCGCGACCACCCTTTGATAAGTTCGGCGGACCGATGCGCTCTGAGAGCACGGTCGATCTCGGCGCGTTTGTCGTTTCGAACGTCATCGAACGCGCGGGGGGCAAACCGGAGGAGATCGAAGAAACGTATATCGGCATCAATATGCCGACCGCAAATCGTTCGATCGCCAGACAGATCACGCTTAAAGCGGGGATGCCCGTCGAAAACAACTCGACGACGGTGGACCGCGCCTGCTGCTCCTCGATGGTCGCGATTGCCATGGCGATGCGGGCCATTCAGGCCGGAGACTGCCAGATCACCCTCGGCGGCGGTGCAGAAAACATGAGCAATGTCCCGTACTTTATCGAAGACCTGCGCTGGGGAAAGCGGCTTGGCGACGTGACTTTGAAGGATATCATGATCGTTTCGTGTCCTTATACGCATGAACCGCGTGCGAAGCAGGCGGGGGAAGTCGCTTTGGAATACGGCATTACCCGTGAGCAGCAGGACGAATGGGCGCTGCTGAGCCAGAAACGCTATGCCGAAGCTGATGGGAAGGGCAAGTTTGATGAAGAGATCGTCCCCTACACGGTGCAGACAAAAAAAGGCCCGGTGACGATCAGTAAAGATCAGTCACCGAGACCGGATACGACTCTTGAAGCACTTGCCAAACTGAAAACGGTCAACGGAAGCCCGACCGTGACGGCTGGAAACGCTCCCGGGCTGAATACAGGCGCGAGCGCTTTGGTCTTGATGAGTGAAGAAGAAGCGGCCAGACGCGGGATCAGACCGTTGGCAACGATCATCGGACACGCGCAGGCTTCGGGCCATCCCAAGTATATCGCTTCGATCCCGGCGATCGCCGCGCAGAAAGCTCTGGAAAAGATCGGCATGACGATCGATCAGATGGATCTGATCGAAATAAACGAGGCTTTTGCCGTGATGCCGCTTTTGACGACACACATCCTTGCCGGCGGAGATCCTCAGCGTACCAAAGAGCTGCGTGAAAAGACGAACGTCAACGGCGGCGCGATCGCCATCGGACACCCGACCGGAGCGACCGGCGGCCGGCTTGTCATGACTTCCGCATACGAACTGCAGCGTCGCGGCGGCGGTTACGCCTGCTGCACGATTTGCGGGGGTGTGGGTGAAGCCGAATGCTTTATCATCAAAGTTTAGGAACGATCGACCAAATCATTCTCGAGGACGGCCAAAAGTTGGCGCTTTTCGCTGTCCGCAACTTCAATGAAGCGACCTCACCCAAGAATTCAGTATACCACCTTTGGTGAGACTTGCAAAGAGCATTTTTCTAAAATGCTTTTATTGTCAACGGATCTACGCCTTTTCAAGCGTATTCATTTTCCTGTAAAGGTGGGTTAAAGAATGAGTTCAAGTACTATTGCCATCATCATCCTCGTTATTACGGTCATCTCGTTCATCGCGGAAAAGATCCCTCTCGCGATGACGGCGATGATCTCTTCGATCGCGATGGGACTGCTGATCCCTGAAATGTCGATCAAGGCGATCTATACCGGGTTCGGCTCATCCACGGTCATGCTGGCCGTGGGTATGGGGATCGTCGGTGAAGCCCTGTTCAGGACAGGCATGGCTGAAAAGCTCGGTCAGAGCATCGTCAAAAGTGCGATCGCCAGGAACGAACGCGTCTTCGTAACGGTCATCGTCGCGGTCACGGGGCTCATGTCGGCGTTCTTGAGCAACGTCGGAACGATCGCAATGTTTATCCCTCTGATCGGCGTCGCGGCCGCTCAGTCCAAAGGCCTGATCCGCAACAAAATGGTCGTGATGGCTGCTGGAATGGGAACGGCTGTCGGCGGAGCGGGTACACTCGTCGGCTCGACGGCGCAGCAGATCGCCAACAACGCCCTCATGGCGACAAAGGGATACGAAAGCGGGCTGCAGCTGTTCAGCATGTCAACGATCGGTTTCCTTTGCTATGGCGTGACGGTCCTGTATTTCGCGACGCT
>JAEEUD010000267.1 GCA_016286835.1 Pyramidobacter sp.
CGATCGCGCGTAGCGAATGTGGCCACCGCGACGACTGCGAGACGATCATCGACTTCATGGCGCACCAGCAGTGCATCAACAAGCTGCCTTCCCTGCTGCCGGCGATTCCCTCATGGGCCGGCGCCGAAGAGCGCAGGAACATGAAGCCGGGCACGGTTCTCGTCGCCAACAAGACGGGCGACCTCACGGGCATCCAGCACGACGTGGGCGTCTTCACGCTGCCGGACGGCCGCCGCTACGTGATCGCCATGTTCACGGGAGGGCTCGAGAGCGACCGCTGCGGCATCGAAGCGATCGCCCGCGTGTCGCGCGCCGTGTATGACGCGGTGAAGTAAGCACGACAGACGTTTCCGCATCAAAAAGCCAGCGCCGGAGAGTCATCCGACGCTGGCTTTTGTCGTTATCGAATTTTTCGGGCAACAGCCGCATCAGCCCCGGCGAGTGCGCGGGTCAAGAAAGTCGCGCAGGGAGTCGCCCAGCAGATTGACCGCAATCACAGTGACCGTGATCGCCATGCCGGGGAAAACGGCCAGCGTCGGCGCCGTCCAGATGTAAGCGCGCGCGGCATTGAGCATCGCGCCCCACTCCGGCGTGGGCGGCTGCGCCCCCAGACCGAGAAAGCTCAGCGTCGCCGCCAGCAGGATCGACGATCCGATCCTCAGCGTCGCCTGGATGATGATCGGCCCCAGCGAGTTCGGCAGCAGATGGCGGATGATGATGCGCAGGTCGCTCGCCCCGGCCGTCCTGACCGCGTCGACGAAGCAGGCGCTCCGCAGCGACAGGATCTGCGCCCGCACGAGCCGGGCAAAGATCGGGATGGAACTGACGCTGACGGCCGCCATCGGTGTATAGATCCCCGGCGCCATCACCATGACGATGCCCATCGCCGTGAGCACGCTCGGGAAAGCCAGAAGGATGTCGCAGACCGTCATCACACAGCGGTCGAGCAGACCGCCGTAATAGCCGCTGAGCGAGCCGAGAAGCAGCCCGCCGAGCAGCCCCAGCGAAACCGCCACGAATCCCGCCGAGAGCGAGTAGCGTGCGCCGTAGACGAGGCGGCTGAAGACGTCGCGCCCAAACTCGTCCGTGCCGAGCCAGTGCGCCGCGCACGGTTTCATCAGCCTAATCGCTGTGTTCTGCGCGTAGGGCGACTGCACGAACAACGGTCCGATCAGCGCCAGCAGGACCAGCGCGGCGAGGATCGTGAATCCGACGGCGAACGATGTGTTGCGGAAACAGCGTCGCAGCGTTTTCATCTTCGTCGCCTCAGCAGCGGATGCGCGGGTCGATCAGACCGTAGATCAGGTCTGTCACCAGATTGACGGCCGCGAACGAGAACGCCAGGACGAGGATGCCGCCCTGGACGATCTGCAGATCGCGGGCAATCAGTGCGCCCACGATCATGCGCCCGATCCCCGGCCACGAGAAGACCGTCTCGGTGACGACCTGCCCTCCCAGGAGGATCCCGAACTGCAGGCCGATGATCGTCACAACCGGGACGGCAGCGTTACGTAGCGCGTGCACCCAGATCACGCGCGGCCGGCCCAGCCCCTTTCCGCGCGCCGTGCGCACGTAATCCTGACCGAGGATCTCCAGCATACTGGTGCGCGTCAGACGGGCGATGTTGGCGGCAATGCCAAGTCCCAGCGTCAGGCTGGGCAGGACATAGCTGGCCGCACCCTTCATGCCGTAAAACGGGAACCACTTCAGCACGACCGAGAACTGGATGATCAGCAGCAGAGCCAGCCAGAACGACGGCATGGAAACGCCGAGGAACGAGAGGATCATCGCCGCCGTGTCGCCGGGACTGCCGCGCCGGACGGCCGCATAGATGCCGAGCGGAACGCCCAGCACGACGGCAACGAGCATACTCGTCAGCGACAGTTTTGCGGTCGCCGGCCAGGCCTTGGCGATCAGTTCCGAGACAGGCTTGCCGTTCCGGTATGATCTGCCGAGATCGCCGCGCAGCAGCGAGCCCATATAGCGGACGTACTGCTCCGGCAGCGGCCGGTCGAGCTGAAGGGCGCGGCGCAGATTCTGCACGTCCTCGAGCGTCGCCTGCGGACCTGCCAGCGCCTGCGCCGGATCACCTGGGATGGCGTGCAGCAGCAGGAACGCGCACGTAGCCGCGCCGACGAGCACCAGCAGCGTAAAGGAGATTTTTTGCAGGATATAACGGATCACGGTTGTTCCCCCTCAATGCGGCGCCTTGCTGCCGCGCAGAAGAGCCGGAGCGGGAGAAAGCGCTCCGGCTCTTCCTTAACGTTATTCCTTGACGACTTTGCCGAGGATGATGTGCTCCGTCGGCAGCAGCTCGATGCCGGAGATGTTCTTGCGGAACACGGCAGCCTGCTTGGGATAGTACAGGAACGTCCACGCCGCCTCGTCGGTGATGATCTGCTCGGCTTCCTTATAGAGCGCCTTGCGCTTGTCGGCGTCGGTCTCGCTCTGGGCCTTCACGAGCAGCTCGTCGACCTTGGCGTTGCTGTAGAACGCGCGGTTGGAGCGCGGCGGGAACTGCGTGGAGTGGAAGACGGGATACAGTCCCTGATCGGCGTCGCCGGTCGAAGGGCTCCAGCCCAGTAGCACCATGTCGAACTGGCCCTTTTTGACCTCGGACATCAGCGCCTGGAACTCCCACTGGCGGATCGTCACTTTGATGCCGGCCTCGGCCCACTGCGCCTGAAGGTTCTCGCTCACCTGCGTGTCCATCAGGTAACGGCCGACGGGCGTCCACAGCACCAATTCAACGCCGTCAGGATGACCGGCTTCCTTCAGCAGGTCCTTCGCCTTCTGCACGTCGCGCTCGTACACCTTGCAGGGCGCGTAGCCCCAGGTGTAGGGCGAGATGGGCGCGTCGGCGACGGTAGCCAGGCCGCCGAGGATGTCGCGTACGATCAGCTGCTTGTCGCCGGCGTAGTTCAGCGCCTGACGCACACGCACGTCCTTGAGGACGCCGCAGCTGT
>JAEEUD010000268.1 GCA_016286835.1 Pyramidobacter sp.
CGCCGTGTTCAGCGACGACACTAGCGTGCGCGTGTCCGTGACCTGCGACGAGGAGCCGAAGCCCGAGCCGAAGCCGCAGCCTGACCCGGAACCTGAGCCCGAACCCGAACCAGAGCCCGAACCGAAGCCCGAGCCCGAACCTGAGCCGGAGCCCAAACCTGAGCCTGAGCCGGACCCGGAGCCGAAACCCGAGCCCGAACCCGAAAAGCGCCGCGTGCCCTTCGCTCTCACCGCCGGGCAGAGCCTGCGCAACGCGATGAACGTCGGCACCTCGCTCCAGAACCGCGGTGCTGAATTGCTGAACGCACCGGTGAACATCATGAACTACGCCAACGGCTTCCTGCCTCTGGAGAAAGGCAAGATCGGCGGCGTCTGGGCGAGCACATGGTACAGCCACGCGCGGATCGACAACGCCGCGGCCGACATGAAGTTCAAGAACTACGGCGTCACCATCGGCGCCGACAAACAGTTCGGCACCGGCGTCGCCGGCATCGCCATCAACCTCGGCAAGACCGAAGGCCGCGGCAAGGGCGACTTCAGCGGCAGCGACAGCGACGGCAAGCACATCGGCGTCAGCCTGTACGGAGCCAAAGCCATCGGCAGGGGCAACGTCACCCTGACCGGCGACATCGGCTACAACTGGCACAGCGACGACTACGACAGCAGCGACGGCGGCGACTTCTACAACGTCCGCAAGGCCAAGAGCCGCGTCTTCACCGTCGGCGGCACCGCATGGTGGAACCTGCGCAACACCGGCAGGGTGAACGTGAAGCCGTTCGTCGGCCTGCGCTACAGCCACTTCAACATGGACGACATGACCGTGAAGAAGAACGGCGCCGACTGGTCGAACATCGGCGGCGAGAGCGTATCTCAGTGGACCGTGCCGATCGGCGTGAAGTTCGACTGGACGCCCGTGACCACGAAGAAGGGCTGGAAGATCAAGCCCACGGCCGAACTGGCGTACGTCTACGCCGGCGGCGACAGGGCCATGACGGTCCGCGAGACCCAGCTCTCCGGCGGCAGCGCCACGAGAAGCACGCAGATGCTGACCGACAAGAACAACTTCCGCGCGTCTCTGGGCCTCGACGCCAAACGCAACAACCTGACCATCGGCGTCGGCGTGAACGCCCTGCTGTCCAGCGGCCAGAAGGACGTGGCCGTGAACGCGACGCTGAGATGGGACCTGTAAGACGAATGAGTAATTAGGAATTAGTAATGAGTAATGAGTAATTAAAACCCCGCGTCAGTGGAGCCGCGATTTCAGCGGCCCGCTGACGCGGGGTTTTGCGTTGTAAAAACAAGTTCAAATCCAACACGAAGACACAAAGAAAAACAGGATTTAATGATTTTCTTCGTGTCTTTGTGTCTTAGGGTCTTCGTGTCGAGGTCTTGAATTTGACTTTCTTTGCGTCTTGGTGACTTCGCGTTTGGTTTTGTTTCCCTTACGCGCGTTTCGCGTCGGGGATCTGTGCCAGGAGCACGGCGATGAGGACGAGGACGCAGCCGAGGATCTCGCGGCCGGTCATCTTCTGCCCGAGGATCAGCCACGCGCCGGTCGCGCCGAAGACGGTCTCCAGGCTGAAGATGAGTGATGCGGCGGAAACGTCGAAATTGCGCTGGCCGAGCGCCTGGAGCGAGTAGGCGATCGCGCCGGAGACGATGCCGGAGAAGAGCACGGCGCGCCAGCCGGCAACGACGGCGGGCCATTCGGGGGTCTCGAACAGGAACATGAAAACGCAGGAAAGCACGGCGACGACGGCGAACTGCACGGTGGTCAGCGCGAAGCAGTCGGCGCGCGGCGTGTAGCGCTCGAGCAGGAGGAGGTGGCACGTGTAGCCGGCCGCACAGGCGAGGCAGAGGAGTTCGCCGAACGACAGGGTCAGCCCGCCGGCGGCGGACAGCAGCCACATGCCGGCGCAGGCAAGGACGACGGCCAGCCACAGCGCGAGGGAGCCGCGGGCGCCGCAGAAGAATTTGACGACGGGGACCATGACCATGTAGAGCGAGCAGATGAAGATGGCGTTGCCGGCGGGCACGTAATGGAGCGAGGCCTGCTGGAGGTTGATGCAGACGAACAGCGCGAAGCCGCAGAGGGCGCCGCCGGTGAGCAGGTCGCGCCGGGTGCGCGGAAACGTCTTGTACGAGCCGAACAGCCACAGGCAGGGCAGCAGTGCCGCTACGCTGACGACGGAGCGAGCCGTGTTGAACGTGAACGGCCGCATGGTGCGGCTGCCGACGGCCTGGGATACGACGGACAGGCCCCAGAACGCGGTCGCCAGCGACAGGCAGAGGACGTTGAAGCCGCGCTTCATCGGGGGCTCCGCTTTTTGATCGGGTATTCGCCGATGGTCGTCTCTCCGAAGGGCTCCTTCGTGTACGGCACGTAGAGCCTGATGTGCGTCACATGGTCGTAGGCGTGGTCGTCGCGGCCCTTCACGGCATCGAATCGCTTCCATTCGCCGCCGTCTACGCGGCACATCACGAGCGAGCGCCGGCCGAACGTGGACCAGAAGTTCCACAGCTTTTCGCGCACCTGCGCGCCCGGCGTGAGACAGCCGGAGAAGAGCGGTGCTTTGCCGGGCAGGGGCGTTCCGTCCACGGAGCGGACGATCAGCCACTGCGTCTTCTCCCACGCGCTTTTGACCATTTCTTTTGAAAACGAGTGCTCGTAAGGGATGATCTGAAAGCCGCCGATGTCGCCCAGCTCGCACGAGCTGATGCAAATCACGCCGGGATGGTTGGCGCGCAGGGCGCTGCGGCGCTGGAACTTGGAGCCGGGGAAGCGGCCGACGCCGGAAAAGGGGCGCTCGACCCTGCCGACGACGCGCGAGCCGAACGGCGAATAGTACGCCGTCACCTTGCCGCCGAGTTTGTTCTCGATGTCGATGCGGTACGGCCCGTCGGGGTCTTCCGTCACCCAGATGACGAGCGTCTCGCCGGTCGAGGGCAGGGCGTTTTTA
>JAEEUD010000269.1 GCA_016286835.1 Pyramidobacter sp.
ACACCGTCGGCCCAGCCGGCCGCCGTCAGCGCGGCGCCGGCCGCGTGGGCCGTGCCGTGACCGCCGTGGAAGCCGAAAACGGGCGTGAGGCCGAAGGCAAACGGCAGGTTGGCGAACTTGGGCATCATCAGCAGGGTGCAGCCCATGCCGACGAGTACCTGCGTCTGGTGCATGATGCCTCCCTGGGTGACGGCGGAAAGCGCCACGCGGCCGAAGTTGTGCGATGACTGTGAGCCGAAGAACGACAGGCCGAGCACGACCGTGACGAGCACGCCGGGCCACTGGCCAACGGCCTTGGTGATAGGCAGGCAGTACTCGGTGTACTTGCCAAGTACCTGCGGCCCGAGCAGCAGGCCGACAAAACCGGCGATCAGCGAGGCAGGCAGATAGAGCCTCTGGAACACGCCGACGTGGCGGCGCAGCAGATACCCGATCAGCAGCAGAAGACTGAGCGTGGACAGATCGACGAAAACCTGAGTGATAGGATTCATAATAAAACCTCCCGAATGAGATTTTGGAGCCGAGATTAGAAATCAAACTGGCGGAAGACGACCTTGCCGCCGAGGACGGTGCACTGTGGAACGAGCATTTTGTTCAGCGTCAGCGTGTTGCGTTCGCGGTCGGTGATCTCCGTTTTTACGTCTTTGAGCCTGAAGATCGCGATGTCGGCCGCTGCTCCTGCACCTAAGTTGCCAAGATCGGACCGGCCGATGATCTTTGCCGGACCGGCAGTGACGGCACGAACGACTTCAGCAAGCGGCAGGCCGAGCGCCAGATACTTCGACATGACGCGCGGCAGTCCGAACACTCCGGGTTGGAACAGGCTGCCCTGCACGAGGTCTGTGCTGAGCGTGTCAGGCAAGAAGCCCTCGCTCAACGCCTGCTTCACGACAGGATAGAGATAATGCACGCGCGCGTCGGCGCTGTCGAAGATCACGCCGCGCTTTCGCGCTTCCCACACGGACAGGCTGACTTTGCCGTCTTCGTCAAGAATGGAAAATCCCTTGCCCTGATACGTATGCGAGTAGATGTCGCCTTTGTTGAAAAGGCCGATGAACTCGGACACCGGAAGAGGCGGATTGGTCGTGTGCACGGAGATCCGCGTACCGATCGCGTCAGCCGTGGAACGCGCGTTTTCCAGGACGGCAATGCCGAAATCGCCGACCAATTCTTTGCTGATGCGCGTTTTTATGCCGCGCAGTGTCCGAGGGTACTTCTCAAACAGGCGCTTCATCGCGGCGAGGTTGGTGAATTTAGGATCGAGGTTTTCAGGGTAGCTGCTCGTGATCAGGCCCTGCGTGGAGATGTTGAGGCAGGCGAAAATATGGACCTGGCTTCGTGCGATGATCGAATCGTAAAAGATCTGGAAGTTTCCCGATCCCGCACTGCCCTGATCGATGCCAGCGGTCACGCCCATCGGCAGCAAAGTCGTATCGGGGACGATGCCGTTTTCCGTGCCGCCGTGGAACATGTGCAGGTGCGTATCGATCAGTCCGGGGGTGACGATGCAGCCTTCAGCGTCGATCGTCTGCTGCGCGGACGGTTCCGCACCGTCGTTGCAGATGCCGGCGATGCGGCCTTCTTCGACGATCAGGCTCGCGCGGCGTTCGATGCCGTTCGCCAGGTCGACGACCATGCCGCCGCGAATGACCAGATTTGCCATCATTTTTCGACCACTCCTTTTTCGTAGTTTTGAAGGAGTTTTTCCTTCTGTCCTGAATGGTACAATTATTTGCGATTCAAATCAAACAGAAAAATCTCAAGGTCGCGACAGCTATTTTGCTGTCAATTTAGCGGCCGTATCTGGTCTTTTTCGTCTGACGAGCTATAATACAATCAAACAACTTTGTCGGAGGCGATTTCATCATGGGACTGCGGGGGCTTCGCTATTATCTGGTCGCGGCGGAGGAGATGAACTTTCGCCGTGCCGCGGAAAAACTGTACATCACGCAGCAGACGCTGAGCGTGCATATCCAGAAACTGGAAAAGCAGTACGGCGCGCAGCTGTTCGAGCGCAAGCCGCGGCTCATGCTCACGCCTGCGGGGGCGGCGTTGGTGGAGTACGCCCGGAAAACGCTACGGCTGGAAAAACTGTTCCGCTCGCAGTTGGCGGACCTTTCCGACACCTCGCTGGGACACATGGAGGTGGGGATCACCGGCATTCGCGGCACGATCTTCATGCCGCGCATCTGGGAGAGCTTCCACAAGGATTTTCCGAACATCACCCTGTCGCTGACGGAGGCCTCGACATCGCGTCTTGACGATCTCCTCCAGCAGGGACTGCTCGACCTGTACATCGGCGTGGACGCACCCGTGAGGAGCGACACGGAGGTATGGACGCTGTCGCAGGAAAAGGTATGCTGTGTCGCCAGTCAGTCATTCCTCGACGCGCATTTCCCTGACGGCGGCAGCGCGCTGACGGAAAAGGCGAGGCGCGAAGGGCTGGAGCTGGCCGATCTGCTCGATCTGCCGCTGGTGGCCTTTTCGCGGGGAAACTCGCTGCGCGATACGCTGGAAGAGTTCTACGAGAACAGGAACAGGCGCCCGAACATCGTTCTGGAAACGTCGCGCCACGATCTTGTGCTGAGATTCTGCCAGCAGGGAAGCGGGATCGGCCTGATCTATCAGATGATCCTGTACGACATGCTCAACACGATGCGCGACGATCCGAGCCTGCGCATCTTTCCGATGAAAAACCTGTCGTCGCCCAAGTACACGAACCTCGTCTACCGCCGAGAGAGTTTCAAGCCGCGCTATATCGCCGGCTTTATCCGGACGGCGCAGGCGGTGTTCAAAGATTATGCGGAAAACGCCGACGCAGTGATCCGCAAAGCCATGCAGTGACGTAAAAATCAGCCTCCGGCTCATGAAGAACCGAAGGCTGATTTTAGTTCAGAACAGTTTAGTTCTTGCGGTAACGGTCCATGACGGCCAGCAGG
>JAEEUD010000270.1 GCA_016286835.1 Pyramidobacter sp.
CTGGCGTTTGCCTTCGGCCTCCCGCCCGTTTTCGGCTGCCACGGCGGTCACGGCACGGCCAACGCGGCCGGCGCCGCGCTGACAGCGGCCGGCTGGGCTGACGGTGTGGCTGTCTGCAATACGATGGCGACAGCCGGTCTGCTCTCCGGCATCATCCTCGGCATGATCGTCATCAACGTCGGCGTGCGCAAGGGCTGGTCGCAGAAAGTCAGCAAGCCGCAGGACATCCCGCAGGACATCCGCGAGGGTTACGTTCCCGTCGAGAAGCGCACGGCCATCGGCAAGGGCGTCACGTACAACGACGCGCTCGATCCTCTCGCTCTCCAGCTGGCCTTTGTCGGCGTCATCTACGGCTCGGCCCGCCTGCTTTCGCGCTCGCTCATCTGGGTGCACCCGCTGCTCAAGGAGATCCCCCTGTTCGCCTGCGCGATGATGTGCGGCGCCCCGCTCTCGTTCATCATGAAGAAGCTGAAGATGGCCGACTACATCGACCGCCCCACCGTCAACCGCATCTCCGGAGTCGCCCTGGACTACCTGGTCTGCTCGGCGATCTCCACGCTGTCGCTGAAGGTCTTCGCGCTCTACATGGTGCCCATGCTCGTCACTATCGCCGCGGTCATCGTCGCAAACCTGCTCGTCAATTTCTATTTTGCGCGCAAGATGTTCGACGTCGACTGGTTCGAGCGCGCCATGGGCGCCTACGGTCTGGAAAGCGGCGTTCTCGCCACAGGACTGATGCTGCTGCGCGTCATCGATCCCAAGTTCGAGACGACCGGTCAGGAGTCCGCCGCAGCTTCGGCTGCCCTGTGCTATCCCTGGTCGCTGCCCTACATCATGTTCATGCCCATGCTCGCGTTCAAGGTGTCGCCGTGGATCCTCTTCGCCGGCAGCGCCGCGCTCTGGGTCGTGTTCTTCGTCATCGCCCGCGTGTTCTTCTGGAACAAGCCCGCTGCGGCCAAGTAGTATAATAACAACAACAAGCCGGGCGAAGTGCAGGACGCTTCGCCCGATCTAGCCCAACAAGAAAGGATTCATGACAATGTACTTTTTCGACTGCACCATGCGTGACGGCGGCAATGTTGTGGGCTGCGGCTTCGATGCCGAACTCACGAAGATGATGGTGGAAGGCCTGCTCGACAACGGCATCACGACGATCGAGCTGGGCAACGCCAAGGGCATCGGCGCCTATGAGATCGACGGCGCGACCGACGCGCTGACCGACGAGGAATACCTTGATCTGATCCAGCCCTACCTGAGCCGCGGCAACATCGGTATGTTCCTCAACGCCAAGCGTTTCAGGCAGAAATATGTCGACCTGGCTGCGTCCAAGGGCCTGAAGTTTCTGCGCGTCGGCGCGAACGCCGGCAGCGGCCCGAAGATCTCTGTCGAGCCCATCCGTGCCGTCAAGAAGGCCGGCATGACCTGCCACTACTCGCTGATGAAGGCCTATGTGAGCACACCCAAAGAACTGGCCGAAGAAGCTAAATTCCTCGAAGGCGAAGGACTCGACGCGATCACGATCATGGACTCCGCCGGAACGATGCTGCCCGAGGAAGTTACGGAGTACACCGAGGCCGTCGTCAACGCCGTGAAGATCCCCGTCGGCTTCCATTGCCACAACAACCTCTGCCTGTCGGCTGCCAACGCCGTGGCCGCCTGGAGAGCGGGCGCGACCATCCTTGACGGCGGTCTGCTGGGCATGGCCCGCAGCGCCGGCAACCTCGCCACCGAAGTCGGTGTTGCTCTCATGCAGCGTTACGGCGAGCTTAAGGAAGTCAACCTCTGGGGCCTGCTTGACTTCCTTGACAGCAAGCTGATCCCGGCGATGAAAGAGCACAACTACCACGTCGCCATCCGTCCGCTCGACCTCGTGCTCGGCATGACCGGCACCCATTCCAGCTTCGTCAAGACCTTCAAAAAGGTCGCCGCCGAAGAGGGCGTGCCGCTCTACAAGCTCATCGCCGCAGTCTCCGCCGTCAACAAGGACAACCCCACGGAAGCCTTCATGCACGAGAAGGCACAGTCGCTGAAAAAGTAAGGAGAAACGCACGATGAAAAAGATCGCCCTTGCCGGAAAGTACACGCCCGAAGCCGTTGAAGCCTTCCGCACCGCTCTGGCCGGCGAAGACTGCGAAGTCGTCGTCGTCAACACCCCCGAAGCTTATGCGGCCCTCACCGATGCCGATGCCATGGTCCTGCGCGTGTTCAAAGCCTACAAGGCAGACATCGAGCGTAATCCCGATCTGAAGATGATCTGTCGCTGGGGCGTGGGCGTCGATTCCGTCGACGTGCCGTTCGCCAGCTCGCGCGGCATCATGGTCACCAACACGCCCGGCGCCAACGCTTACGCCGTGGCCGAACTGGCTGTGACGCTGATGCTCGCCGTCGGCCGCAACCTGATGTTCCACAACAAGAGCATCCAAAGCGGCGTCTGGAGCCGCACGATGTTCACCGACAACGCCGTTTCACTGAACGGCAAGAAAGTCGGCATCATCGGCGGCGGCAACATCGGCCGCCAGGTAGCCAGGCGCGTGCAGGCTTTCGGCGCTAGCGTGCAGTATTACGACGTGTTCCGCCTTTCGCCGGAGATGGAAAAAGAGTTCAACATGACCTTCGTTTCGCTCGAAGAACTGCTGAAGACCTCCGACGTCGTCACCATCCATGTGCCGCTGCTCGACAGCAACCGTCATATGCTGAACGCCGAAAACATCGCCACGATGAAGAAGAACGCCATCGTCATCAACACTGCCCGCGGCGGCCTGATTGACGACAAGGCGCTGCTGGCGGCCATCGACGAAGGCCGTCTGATGGGCGCGGGACTTGACTGCGTGGAAGACGATCCCCTTCCCGCCGGGCACCCGCTGCTGAACCATCCCAACATCGTCATCACGCCCCACGTCGGCGGCAACACCAGCGACCTTGCCACCGTCATGGTGC
>JAEEUD010000271.1 GCA_016286835.1 Pyramidobacter sp.
ATGTCGCCCTTGGAGATCGTGATCACCAGAATGATCGCACAGAAGCACAGGCTGAACAGTTCCCACGGCCCGAGCTGGAGTGCGACGCGGGCGATGAACGGGCAGAAGAACATGGCTACCAGCACGCTGCCCACCGTACCGATGAAACTGGAGACGATACCGATGCCGAGCGCCTTGACCGACTGGCCTTTGAGCGTCATCGAATAGCCGTCGTAGGTCGTGGCGATCGACGATGTGCTGCCGGGAATGCCGAGCAGGATCGAGCCGATCAGACCGCCCGACACGCCGCCGACGTAGAGCGCGCCGAGGAAGATGATGCCGGTGTAGCCCTTCATGCCGAACGAGACGGGGAGCAGCAGCGCCATCGCCATGCTGCCGCTCAGACCCGGGATAGCGCCGAAGATGATGCCGATGACGTTGGCGACGAGCGCCGTGACCAGATTGACGGGCTCGAGCAGGATCTGCAAAGTCGAAGCGAACATGACTTTCCCCTCCTATCGCAGCGCCCGCAGCAGCGGCTTGATCCACGTGCCCGAGGGCAGGAGCACGTGGACTGCTTTCTCAAAGAAGAGGTACGTGCAGGCAGTCACAACGGCCGAAAACAGCATGACGGCCCACAGCGGAGGCCGGTGATCGAGGCTGAGCATCGACGTGAGCACCGTCAGCAGCAGAAAGCCGGAAATGAGGTAGCCAACGTATTTCAAGCCGTAAACGTACAGCAGCAGGACGAGCAGGATGACAGCCATGCGCACCCAGCCGGAGAAATCACCGATAAATGTTTTCCCCTTGCCCTGCGCGGGAGAGGTCAGCAATTTCCCCAGACCGCAGAGCACGAAGCCTGCGGCGCAGCAGTACGGAAAAAAACGCGGGCCGACGTCTTCCGAGGCGACGGCGAAGCGGTACCTGATCTGCGACGAGAGACAAAACACGACTGCCCCCAGAACAATGTACAGCAACGCGAGTATCCTTTCTTTGCCGGGTTTCATCGGTTCCGCTCACCGCCTTTGGAATACGCTGGCTTCTTCAAGATCGGTCAGGTTTTGGAGCCGGACTTCTTCCATGGACCGCCATGCGGAAGGATCGATCTGCGCTCTCCAGTCACCATCGGCAGCTGTGCTCCGTTCGACGATGCCGACGTTGTAGGGATGGAACGACAGCGCGATGTCGACCGGCCGGCCGATCACCATCTCCTGCGCGCGGCGGTAAGCGTCGCGTGCGGTGAAGGCGTCTTCAGCTCGGCTGAAATATTCATCGGCCAGCTTGCTCAGTCCCAGGCCTCCATGGATGCCGACGGAATATTCCTTTTCCGCTTCATCGCGGTCAGTGTAGAAGAAGCACGTTGTGCCCGGTGGGTGCCCGCCGACGACGACCGGCTCCACGCCGATGCTGCCGAGCGTGATGCGCTCACTTGGACGGTAGGCGGCATCGGGGACGACGATCTGATAGTCGTTTTTGAGCAGTTCGGTCGGGTGGATCAGCTCTTCCGAGTCCTCGGCCGCGGCGTAGAGTTTTGCGCCTGTGTACTCGATCACGGCCTTCATGCCGCCGCAGTGGTCGAAATGCGCGTGGCTGAGCAGTGCCAGTTTGATGTCGTGAGGATCAAAGCCGTGCGTTCTCATGCCCTCAAAGATCAGGTACGTCTGCGGCGGCATCCCGGCGTCGAGCAGGATCAGCCCGTCGCCGGTGTCGATCCAGAAGACGCCCACCCATTCGTTGCCGACATACCATGTGTGCGGACTGACCCGGACCGGCGGCACCGCGGTCTTCCAGGGACGCAGACAGATGTCGCGCGCTTTTTCCCCCTCGTGTCTGCGACGGGCGACGGGGTCGAATTTTTCTCTCATACTGCAACCTCCCGTTCTGCAGGGTTCTTCGATATGAAAACGGAGCGGAAATCGCGTGATTTCCGCTCCGATCGTTTCCGTGACTAACGGGCGACCTTGACGCCCAGAGCGGCGCCTACGGCGTCGAACGTCTCGAACGAGGCCTTGTAGGACGCCGCGCTGCCCTCAAGATCGAGCGGCGTGATGGCGTAGCTGATGCCGGCAAATTTCTGCTTCACTTCATCATCGGCAAACACAGCCTGCAGCGTTTCGTTGATCTTTTTCAGCGTCTCGGCCGGGGCCTTCTTGCTGACGACGACGAAGAAGTCGGTCTTGCACTTCAGACCGGGATAGCCGATCTGCGCGAAGGTCGGCACGTTTTCCAGTTCCGGCTTGCGCACGAACGGCTCGCTGCTGACGGCAAGCGCACGCATCTGGCCGGAGGCGACGTAAGCCGCGGTGTTGGAGCCGTTCAGGTAGGCGACGTCGATGTGGCCGCCCAGCAGCGCGGGAATGGCGTCGGCAACGTGACCGGCTTCGACGTACTTGAACTGCACGCCGGCGGCGCGGGCGAACTCTTCAACGGTGAAGTGCGTGCGCGAACCGATGCTCAGGCCGAGGACGACTTTGCCGGGGTTGGCGCGGGCCGCGTCAAGAAGGTCCTTGGCGGTCTTGTAGGGCGAGTCGGCACGGACGCAGATGTAGCTGGCGTCGGTGCAGCCGAGGAACGAGGCACACTGCACGTCTGCGAGCGGATTGATCTCGGAAGCGCCGGAGATGTAGGCAGTGAAGAAGCTGGGGATGAAGAAACCGAGCTGAAGCGCCTCTGCGTCATCTTCCTTTACCGTATCGAAAGCGATAACACCGCCGCCTTCGGTCTGATTGACGACGATCACGTTCTCGTTAACGAGCTTGCTCATCTTCTCGGCGACGATGCGCGCCGCCAGATCGGTTCCGCCGCCCGCTTTTGCAGCAACGATCAGCTTGACCGTGTCCGAAGGCCACTCGGCCGCGAATGCCGCGCCGCTGAGAGCGCAAGCCAATACCAGAGCGAAAAACATTGAACTGAAACGTTTCATTCCTTTCATTCCTCCC
>JAEEUD010000272.1 GCA_016286835.1 Pyramidobacter sp.
GGCCCATGTGCCCGCCCGTTTCCGTTGCAGCGTTGCGTTTGAACTCGTGCGGACACGCGGGGCTGCACATCGAAGCGCAAAAGAATCGGGACGCTCTTTCGCAAGAGCGTCCCGATTCTTTGCTTTTTATTTCCTACACGTCTTCACGTTTGGTCTTGTTCTCTCAAACTACCACCACAGACGCGAGACGATCAGAACGGTGCCGGCGATGTGGACCCAGAGGGAGTGAATCTCGCTTTTCAGCAGGATCGAAGCGTCATAAGCGCCGTCCCGGACGTGCGAAAACGTCTCGCGAGAAAGGCTTTTGGGGAAGAAGCGGCCGACGCGTGAGCAGTAGTCTTCGTACTGAGCGCCGAACTTGCCGCGCAGGAACGCCTCTTCGTGCGGGACGATGAGCAGGCCGTAGAGCACCCAGAAGGCGACGAGAAAGACGACCGTCGCGGCGTTGCCGGAGATCCAGCCCCAGCCGAGGCCGACCAGTCCGTTGCCGACGTAAAGAGGATTGCGCACGAGGGCATAAGGCCCCCAGGTAGCCAATTCGTCGGCTTTGACCTCTTCGCCTCTGTACCGCTTGATGCAGCCGACGCCCCAGCCGCGAAGGAGCTGTCCGACGACGACGAGGGCGATACCGGCCGGCAGGCGCGAAGGCACAGGACGCGCCAGAGCAAGGATGACGACGAAAAGCGCCGTCCAGATGCCGCCGCGGTACTTGAAGGCCCAGGCCCTCAGGGATGAGAGCGTGCTGTTATCCATTCTTTTTCTCCTCCTCGATCACTTCGTCCTGATGTCCGCTGATGATCCGCTCGGCGGCGCCCCAGCCGATCATGCGGATGGCGACGATGCAGCCCATAAAGATGGCGAGGTATTCGGTGAAGAAACGGCAGACGACAGCCATGATGCCGGCAATGTTGTCGGGCATGAGCAGGCTGAAGATAGCGGCGCCGCCGCCCTCGGCCACACCGCTGGCACCGGGGGTGGGGATGAAGTAGAGGATGAACATGAACATCGCCTGCGCCAGCACGGCGTGCAGATAGTTGACCGCCAGCGAAAGCGCATGCATGAGCACGGGCAGCACGGAAAAGAGCGCAAAGAGATGCCCGATCGAGAGCAGGAACGCGCCGATGAAATACGGCAGACCGGGGCCGACCATGCGCTTGACGTTCTCGGAATAGCTGTCGACTTCGGAGCAGATGACGTGGTAGATGCGGTGCACGTTGAGCCGGCTGAAGCACTTGATCTTTTTCAGCAACAGCAGCACGGCGCCGCAGAACTTTTTGATGACTTTGGCCTTGACGATGCTGAGGATGAAGATCACCCACATCACCAGCGACAGAAAGCCGACATAATAGAACACGCCCTTGACGAGCACGCCGCCCTCGCGAAGCTGCGGCACCAGCATGAACGCGGCCGGCGCGGCGAGGCTGAGCAGGAACGTGGAAAACAGCGTGCGGATCAGCGTGATGGCGATGCCCGAACCGACGGGCACGCCCGACTTGTAGAGCACATACACCTGGAAGGGGCCGCCGCCGACCTGCATAGGAGTGAGGGCGCAGCCGAAATAGTGCAGCCAGGTCAGCACCAGTCCGCGCATGAAGCGGATCTTATAGCCCATCGCGCGCGCGGTGAGGCAGAATCGCGAAGCGTCGCAGCTCCATGCGAGAAACACGAACAGCAGCGCATAGACGATGCTGATCTTGTCCATGTTCATGAACGCTTCGAGCGCGTTTTTATCGACGCTGCGGCTGATGATCAGCGTACTCACGCCGAGCGTCAGAAAGAGAAAGATCGCCAGTCCCTTACGCAGACTCATTCGTCGTCCCCTCCCGTTCGTTTTCGCCGCCGTCGCGGCGTTCCTGTTCGGCAAACCATTCGCGAAGCTCCTTCAGCCCGTTCACAAAGGGCGGCAGGACCTCACCTTTCCACTCGCGCTCATGCCACTCGTTGGCGTCGGCGTAGCGGCCGTCGGAAAGCAGGCCCTCAAAAACGCTCAGTTCTTCTTCGAGCGGCGTTGCGTCAGGCAGCACGGCTTCGTATTCGGGATAGGCGTCGCGGAAGCCTTCGATCACGTCGCCGATCCATGCGAGCTGTTCGTGGGCCTCGCGAAGCTGTCCCGGGTCAAACATCTGCGTACCGTCGAGCGCTTCCTGGATCCGGCGAAAGACCTGCGACAGGGAGGCATCGATCTCGTCAAGGATTTCGATCCCCAGCCCCCACGGCGAAGCCGTGCGCACTTCCACGTCGATCGCGTCGGGCACGGTCATGAACGCTTTATCATCGAGCGCTTCGCCGTCGCAAAGCATATCGACGATGACGCGTCCTTCGGCGGCTGCCTGTCCGCGCAGTTCTTCGAGCAGTTCCTCCCGCGTCAGCGAATCCATGTGCGGGAAGTTCCATTCGGTTCCATCAATAAAAAATCGCATTGTCGTCCCCCTGCGGTAAAATTCCAAGACATTTTATTTTATCACAGGAACGCGCGGCTGTATTCCGCAAATCAAGAAAAATATGCTAGAATAGAAACCTGCCAGAAAAGGGGGTAATTAAGACCATGACCGATCCCGCGCCCGAAATCCCGCGTATCAGCGCGCGCATCCGACGTCTCGTCGGCAGGGCGATCTTCCGCTATGACATGATCGTGCCGGGCGACCGGATCGCCGTCGGCGTTTCCGGCGGCAAGGACAGTCTGCTGCTGCTGCACATCCTCAAATTCATCAAAACGTACAGCCCCGTCAAGTACGATCTGCAGGCCGTCAGCGTCGATATGACCGGCGGCGAATGGAATACGGACGGCGTGAAAAGCATCTGCGATTCGCTCGGAGTGCCGCTCACGGTCGTGCCTTACGCGATCGAACACATCATCGAGGCGAAGGGCGAGCAGTCGCCGTGCAGCCTGTGCGCCCATCGCCGCCGCGGGGTGC
>JAEEUD010000010.1 GCA_016286835.1 Pyramidobacter sp.
CCGACAAGGGCATCACGCTCGCTCCCGAGCTGGCGCAGGACGTGTCGAAGATGATCTCGCGCCTGGTCGGCCGCGGCGGCATGTATCCGATGATGTGGTCCGTGGAGCTGGCGATCGTCGCCATGGCAATGGGCGGCTTCCTTGAAGTCGGCGGCTTCCTGCGCGTCCTGCTGAACGCCATGACCCGCGGCGTGAAACGCGCCGGCGGCCTGATCGCCACGGCGATCGGCTCGTGCTTCGTGGCCAACCTGCTCACGGGCAGCCAGTACCTGTCGATCATCATCCCCGGCCGCATGTTCAAGGCCAAGTTCGAGGAAAGCGGTCTCGCGCCGCGTATGCTTTCGCGCACGCTGGAAGACAGCGGCACGCTCACCTCGGTGCTGATCCCCTGGAACGTCTGCGCCGGCTACGCGGCAGGCGTGCTCGGCGTGAAGACGCTGGATTACGTTCCCTACGCGATCTTCAACTGGATCTGCCCGTTCGTGGCGATCCTCATTACCTACCTCGGCATCGGCGTGTTCTGGAAGCAGGCCGACGGCAGCGTCAAGCGCGAATCCCGCACGAAGCTCGACGCCGCGGAATAACAGATTCTTTCTGTCAATATGAACGGAGCCGGAGGGGAACTTTCCCTTCCGGCTCCTTTTTTTCAGCGCAGATTTTCGCGAAGCAGCTTCTCGACCTCAGCGCTTTTCAGCACGCGTCCGGCCGAGACGACGCGCCCGTTGACGATGAGAGCGGGCAGCGACATGACGCCGAAGCTCATGATTGTTTCCATGTCGGTGATGTATTCCGGCTCTGAACCGATCCCGACGGCGCGTGCGGCTTCCCGGGCAGCCGACAGCAGTTCTTTGCAGCGGGAGCATCCGGCGCCGAGCACCGCGAGTTCAGGTGCGTTCGCCGCCGGTGCGTCCCCCTCGGCCGGAACATGACAGCTGCCGCAGCTGCACGACAGAGAGCTTTCTTTTTCGCTGCGTTTGAATAATGACATGATTTTCCTCCTCAAATGAAGATCAAGCGTTGCCCCGTTTAAACCAGAACGCGTTGGAAGGCGTTGAAGACGTATCCGACAGCGATGATGCCTAGCACGCAAATGCCTGCGAACAGCGTCAGCAGCCTGGTTTTGACGACGTTTTTCAGCATGATCAGCGACGGCAGGCTGAGCGTCGTCACGGCCATCATGAAGCTGAGGACGGTCCCCAGCTGCGCGCCCTTGGCCAGCAGCGCTTCGGCGACGGGGATCGTGCCGAAGATGTCGGCGTACATCGGCGCGCCCGCCAGCACGGCCATCACGACGCCGAGCGGATTGCCGCTGCCGAGGACCTGCTCGACCCAGCGCTGGGGCAGCCAGTTGTGGATCGCCGCGCCGATGCCGACGCCCGCCAGAATGTAGGGAAAGACCTTTTTGAACGTCTCCGCGGTCTGCGCCTTCGCCAGTGCCGCCCGCTCACTTACGGTCAGCCGGCGCGGGAGGATGCCGGCAGCACTGCGTGTGATGAATCCGGCAACCTGATCTTCCATGCCGAGATGCTCGATCAGCGTGCCGCCGGCAACAGCGATCACAAGTCCCAGCACAACGTAGGCGACGGCGGTCTTCGCGCCGAAAACGCCCGTGAGCAGGACAAGGCTGCCCAGATCGACCATCGGCGAGGAAATGAGGAACGAAAACGTGACGCCCAAGGGCAGCCCCGCACTGGTGAAGCCGATGAAAAGAGGGATCGACGAACACGAGCAAAACGGCGTGACGGTACCGAGCAAAGCGCCGATGGCGTTTGCCGTGACGCCCCTGAAACGTCCCATGATGCGGCGGCTGCGCTCGGGCGGGAAATAGCTCTGCACGTAGGAGATGCAGAAGATCAGCACGCACAGCAGCGTCGTGATCTTCACCGTGTCGTACAGAAAAAAGTTCACGCCCGCGCCGAGCTTGCTCTGCACATCGATCCCCGCCGCGGTCAGGCCGCGGGCAAAAAGCGCGTTCAGCCATTTCATGCCGAGGATCTGATCCTGAATGAATGTTCCCATGATGTACCTTCCTTTCATATTTGACCGCGCATCAGAACGCAACTCATTGAATAATAGAAAATTATCGATTTATAAACGTCTAAAAAAGGGCGGAGCTATTCCGCCCGTCTGTGACAGATGCAGTCATCTTTCGGCCGGATCATCGTTCCCAGCGTCGAAAGAAGCTGCTCAAGCGCGGGAAGGTTGAGCGAATAATAGATGTTCTTCCCTTCGCGGCGGCTGAGGACGAGCCCGGCCTCGGCGAGGACCTTCATGTCGTGCGACAGCGTCGGCTGAGTGATGTGAAATGATTCGAGAATGACGCAGGCGCACAGCTCGCCGCACGAGAGCATATCGACGATGCGCAGCCGCTTGGGATCGGAGACCGCTTTGAGCATTTTTGACGTTTCGGTATAGATCTTTTCCATGGCGCACCTCACATTGATGTTTTTCTATGCGTAACTGTAACAGACAAATAGAAAAACGTCAATAGGTCAATGTGATCGAATTTTACATTCGCTGTTCCGCCCCAAAACCGAGATTCGCCGCTATAATAGAGGCGTGTCTTTTTCTGAAAACCTCATGAAAGGAAGATCTTCATCATGATCGATCTCAACGTGCTGTGCGGCATGAAGGGCAAAACGGCGCTGATCACGGGCGCGAGTTCCGGCCTCGGCGCCGGCATCGCGCGCTTTTTCGCGTCTGCCGGCGTCCGCGTGATGGGGCTGGCCAGGAGCGAGCGCACCGGTCAGGCCGTGATCGACGAGATCGTCGCACAGGGCGGCGACGCGTGCTTCCGCAAATGCGACGTGACGGTGATGGCCGACTGCGAGGCGGCTGCGAAAGCCGCGTTCGAGCGCTGGGGCCGTATCGACTGCCTCGTCAACTGCGCCGGAGCGACGCGCCGTCAGACGGTCGAGGACCTTGAAGAAGCCGACTGGGACCGCGTCATCGACGCGACGCTGAAAGGCGTGTACACGATGTGTCACTGCGTCGTGCCCTACATGAAGCGCCAGGGCGGCGGCAAGATCGTCAACATCGGCTCGGGCTGGTCGCTCAAGGGCGGCGATCAGGCCGTGGCTTACTGCGCCTCCAAAGGCGGCGTGTGGAACATGACGCGCGCGCTGGCGATCGACTGCGGACCGCATAACATCAACGTCAACTGCGTCTGCCCCGGCGACTGCGACACGCCCATGCTGAAAAGCGAGTGCGAGCAGCTGGGCGGCACCTACGACGAGGCGTTCAAAGCCTCGTGCGCCGTTCGCCCGCTGGCACGTCTCGGCACGCCCGAAGACGTGGCGATGAGCGTGTTTTTCCTGTGCAGCGACATGGCCTCGTGGATCACGGGATCGTCGCTGGTCGTTGACGGCGGCGGCATCGCCTGATTTGTTCCGCGTGAAACTTTTTGCGTATCACTTCTGACAGGAGGAAATAAAATGGCACATTATGAAGAACTGAAAGGCAAGCGCGTGATGATCACAGGCGCAGCCAGCGGCATCGGCCTGGCCACGGCCGTCCGTTTCGCCAACGAAGGCGCGCGCGTCTTCATCGTCGATTACAACAAAAAGGCGCTGGAAGCGACGAAAGCCGCGCACCCAGAGTTCGCCGGATTTTCCGCGGCCGACGTCTCCAGCGAAGCCGACGTGAAAGCCGCTTTCGCGCAGATGGACGAGCTGCTCGGCGGCATCGACGTGCTCATCTCCAACGCCGGCATCTCCATCCGCTCGGACGCGATCGACATCCCCTACGAGCAGTGGAAAAAGGTCATGGACATCAACCTCGGCGGCATGTTCCTCTGCGCAAAGGAAGCCGGAAAGCGCATGAAGGCGCAGGGCGACGGCGCCATCCTGATGACCGCCTCCACCAACGGCACCGAAGGCCACCGCTGGTACGCCGATTACAACGCCAGCAAAGCCGGCGTGATCCTGCTCACCAAGACGCTGGCGCTCGAGCTGGCGCCGACCGTGCGCGTCAACTGCGTCTGCCCCGGCTACGTGCTCACGCCCATGCAGCGCGCCGAGTACACCGACGAGATGCTCGCCAAAGTCAACGAAGGCATCCCCATGAAGCGCCATGCCGAGCCCGAGGAGATCGCCGCGCTCTACGCGTTTTTGGCCAGCGACGACGCCCGCTACATCACCGGCGCCGACGTGAGGATCGACGGGGGCGAAACGGCGGGGCTGTACGCATAGCAAAACTTCTCTGAAAAAGAAATCCGATTAAAAAAACACACGGCGTTCCACGAAGAACGCCGTGTGTTTTTCATATGTTGCTTTACAGTTTTCCCTGCGCGCGCAGAGCGGCTTCCACGTCGTCCTTGGCCTTCTTGACGAACTTCAGCATCTCCGTGTCGAGCGGATAGCGCATGACGCAGCCGGGCGTGAGGATGTGATGGCGTCCGCCCATGCAGGTCAGGGCCGCATAAATCTGGTGGATCAGCTCGTTCTTGCGGCCGTTTGTGATGTCCATGCGCTCAAGGCCGCCCATCAGACACTTGCCGCTCAGGTCGAAGCACTCGCCCAGCTCCGGCAGCGACTCGCCGACGTGCCAGTTGAACGTGCTCACGGGATAGTCGCGCAGCACGTCGAACATGATGTTCGTGCCGTGGGCGTGGATCGTGTTGAACCAGCCGTCCTTGGCCGCGGCCAGCACCTGCACGTCAAAAGGCTTGCCGTACTCGTTGTACACGGCATCGGTCGTCTTGTCGTAGCTGCTCATCTGCGAGGCGAAGAAGACGCCGTCGGCACCCATCTCGATAGCGCGCGCGGAGAGGCGAGCGGTCACGTCGGCGATCACGGCAAGCGCTTTTTTCACCTTGTCGCCGTGCCCCTGCGCGATATGCTCCAGCACTTTTTTGCCACTGATCTTGTCGGCGGTCGTGAGCGGGCTGAACACGGTGAAGATCACGGGCGTGTGCTCATTCTTCACCTTTGCGAGTGTCAGCTCGAGCGAATGCAGTTCGCGCGCCAGTACGGGATTGTCGAGCGAGAGCGGTTCCAGCTTCGTCCAGTCGTCAGGACCGTTCACGGGTGTGGTGACGATCTTCGACACGCCGCCCTTTTCGATCTCGGAATAGTCGACTGTGCAGCCGAAGCACTCGACTCCATACATGCCGTTGTTCATCGTCTTGATGAAGTCGAGGTCGTACTCTCTGTAAAAGTCGTACGTAAAATCGGCCAGCTTCACAGGATCAAGGTCGATGCCGGGCAGATGCGTCCAGAAAGCATAAGGCAGCCTGTCGGGCTTCTCTCCGGCCACGGCGGCGCGGATGCGTTCGTATTTGTTCATGAAAAACACTCCTTATGGAAAAAGATCAGCCGCTTTGATTATAGCATACTCCTAATTGCGAGTTCGTACATATACGGTCGCGCTTACAGCGTAACGCTACTTTCCTTCCTTGCGTGCTGCAAAATCCGCCTTGATCTGTTCGAGCAGTTCGGGCTGTTCGAGGATGCGCAGGCACGTGGCGGCGAGGATCTCCGCGCCGAAGACGACGGCGTTGTGGGCCGTTTCCGTCAGGCCGGCGTCGAGGAAGCCCTGCGAGTGCGATGATGTTCCATGAGGAACGAAAGCGCAGCGGATGCAGCAGCCGGGCACGCGGTACATGACCACGCCGAAATCGGTGGAGCCGGTCTTTTCGCGCGCAGACGCAAGGCTGGGCGCGTCAAAGGCGCGAGCCTGCTCCATGATCAGGTCGTTGAGCGCGAGCGCGGGGATCTTGCCCCAGAAGCGGTTCTGGGATGCGATCTCGTATTCCGTGCCGGTCATCAGGCAGGCGCCCTTCCAGATGTCTTCCACGCGCGGGATCAGCGTTTCCAGATAATCCGTGTCGTAGGAGCGGATCATGTACTGCGCCGTGGCATGATCGGGAACGACGTTGGCCGGCCCGCCCGCGTCGAGCACGGTGTAGTGGATGCGTGTGTCCTCGCGTACATGCTCGCGCAGGAATTCGAGCGCGTTGAACGTCAGCAGCGCGGCGTCGAAGGCGCTGCGTCCCTGATCGGGCGCGAGGGCCGCGTGGGCGCTCTTGCCGCGGAAGGTGATCTTGTACTCGCGCGAGGCCATCGACTTCACGTCCACGCACGTGTCGGGCGCGCCGTGCATCATCAGCGCCACGTCGATGTCGGCGAAGCAGCCGTTTTCCTGCATCACCGTCTTGCCGCCGAGCGTCTCCTCGGCCGGCGTGCCGTAAACGACGATCCTGTACGGAGCGTCGGGCGCGACCTTTTCGGCCGCTTCGCGCAGGGCCAGCGCCGCGCCGATGATCGACGGGCCCTGCATGTGGTGCCCGCAGGCGTGGCCGATGTTTTCCAGCGCGTCGTACTCGCAGAGCAGTCCGAACGACGGTCCGCCTTCGCCCTTCTGCCACACGGCGCGGAAGGCCGTTTCCAGACCGCCGACGCCGCGCTCTACGGCAAAGCCGTTTTTCCCCAGATACTCTTCGAGCAGGGCGCTGGATTTGAATTCCTGCAGGCCGATCTCGGAGAGTCCGAAGATCGCATCGGACATCGCGCACAGCTCGGTGCGGCGGGATTCGACGGAGTTTTTGACGAGGGAGTAAAACTGATCACGTTCCATAGGATGAGCCTTCTTTCTTTGGTATGTTCTGAAAACGACTCCATTGTAAAGAAAAACGGCCGCTTCGTCGAGTGTTTTTTGATAAAACGCGCGCGCATGGTATAATCTCTCCAGCACCACAAAATTAAAATATGAAACAGGGGGGCATTATCATGAAAATCGGTGATCTGATCCAAAGCGGTGACTGGAAAGGCGAAAAGCACGTTCCCGTGATCGACGCGCCCGCGGCCGTCAAGGCCGGCGAGGTCGCGCACGTCAAACTCTGCGTGGGCGCTGAGATCGCGCATCCCAACACGCCCGAGCACTTCATCGCCTGGATCAAGCTGTACTTCAAGCCGGCGGGCGGCAAATTCGCCGTCGAGCTGGGCGAGCTGAACTTCAACATGCACGGCGAAACGGCCGTCGAGCCCAAGGGCTGCCTGCACGTCAAACTGAAGGAAAGCGGCACGCTGATCGCCGTCAGCTACTGCAACCTGCACGGCCTCTGGGAGTCGAGCGCGGAGATCGCGGTCGAGTAGATCCGTTTTCTGAAACAAAAAACATGTTGTAAAAAACGCCTTCCGGCAGAAAAACCGGAAGGCGTTTTTGATTTGTGCTTATTCGACGGTGAGGTTGCCGAGATAGTTGAGGCGGCCGTCGCAGAAGTCTTCCATGCCCCTGAGGTCCTTGCGGCCGGCGTACAGCTCGTTGGGCAGAGCCAGCGAGACGAACGGACGCAGCTCGCCGAGGCGGTCCCACACGGCCTGGAACGCCGAGCGGCGCGCTTCGGGATCGACGCTGGCGTTGCCCAGCTCGATGTTCTTGTCGATCGTCTCGTCCTTCGTCAGCGACCAGTTGGTGGAACCGATGCTGTGCGAGTGGAACAGCGACAGCCAGAACTGGCCGGCGTCGCGGTTGGTCTGCATTCCCCAGGTGCTGATGATCATCTGCTGCTCGCCGGTGGTGACGCGGTCGTCGAACATGCCGGACTCGAGCGTGATGATATTCACGTCGATGCCGACGTTCGCCAGCATCGACTGGAGCACCGTAGCGCCGTTGATATAGTTCTGATTGCTCTCGATCCACAGGTCGAGTTTCAGGCCCTTCTCGTAGCCGGCTTCCTTGAGCAGGGCGCGGGCCTTGTCGGGATCGCAGGGCAGACGCTTGCTGCCCTCGGGCGTGAAGCTGCTGGAGAACGGCAGCGGCCCTTCGAGCACGACGGCCTTGTCCTGATAGACGACGTGCGTGTAGGCGTCCTTGTCGATGGCGTAGTCGATGGCCAGGCGGACGCGAGGATCGGCGAGCGCGCCCTTCTGCGTGTTCATGCCGAGGTAGATGATGTTGTGGCCGATGCCCTTGACGGCCTGGACGCGGCCCTCGGAAGCAAGGCGGTCAAAGTCGCTCGACGGCACGGAGTAGATCATGTCGGCCTTGCCGGTCTCCAGGGCGATGACGCGGCTGCTGTCGTCGGACATGACGAGGAAGACGATCTTTTTGGAATGGGGCTTGTCGCCGTGATAGCCGTCGAACGCGGAGATCTCGCATCTCTCGCCCTTGATCCACTTGTCGAACTTGTACGGGCCGGTGCCCACCGGGTTGCGGAAGTAATCCGCGCCGGCGTCTTCGACAGCTTTTTTGTTGAAGATGCTGGCCCAGGGATGCTTCATCGACTCAAGGAAACCGCCGAACGGCGTCGTGGTGCGGACGACGACGGTGTACTTGTCGATCACTTCAAAGCCGTTGGGATCGATGTACTTGGCCTTCGACTTGGCGTAGACGGATTCCTTCGACATGGCGCGCTTGAACGAGTAGACCACGTCGTCGGCGGTGAACTCCTCGCCGTTGTGGAACTTGACGCCCTTTTTCAGATAGAACTTGTACGTGAGCGGATCGGTGATCTCCCATTTCTCGGCCAGCACGGGCACGAGCTGCTTCGTCTTGCCGTCGACGGTGACCAGCGGCTCGTTGATGTGCTTGAGGACGGCGAACGAGATCGTATCGACCGCCTTGAGCGGGTCGAGCGACTTGGCGTCGTTGATCATGCCGACGCGCAGCACGTCGAGGTCGGCGGCGCAGGCGGCCGCGGACAGGCCAAACAGGCACAGCAGCGCAAAAGCGGACTTCTTCAGGTTCATAAAGATCCCTCCTGTGTGTGATGTGTCCCGAACAGTTCGGAACGTTTATCCTTCCGCGCCCGTGAGCGCGTTCAGAACCGTTGTCGCCATGACTTCATAGCCGATGCGCAGAGAGCGGTCGTCGGCGTAGAACTGCGGCGAATGTGTGGGGCAGTGCGGGCCGCCCGGCGTGCGGCAGCCAAGACGGAACAGGGCACCGGGGGCTTTTCGCAGGAAGAGCGCGAAGTCTTCGCCGCCCATCGCCGGCGAGCGCAGATCGACGGCTTCCGCTCCATCCACCTGGGCGCAGGCGCGGCGCACGCGGTCCACCCAGGCGCGGTCGACGGTCGTCGGCCAGCTTTCCTGATGGAACTCGACCGTCGCCCTGCCGCGCAGTCCTGTCGCGACCGACTCGACGATCTCGCGGATACGCCGCACGAACTTTTCACGCGTGTCGTCGCGCAGCGTGCGCAGGCTGCCTTCGAGCGTGACGGGCGCGCCGATGTACGAGTTGGAGATGCCGCCGTGGATGGAGCCGAACGTGACGAGCGCGCAGTCGGTGGGATACAGCTCGCGCGAACCGAGGCTCATCAGCTGCGTGACGATCGTCGAAGCGATCAGGATCGTATCGACGCCGAAGTGCGGATACGCGCCGTGCGCCCGCTTGCCTTCGATCGTGATCTTGATCTCGTCGACGCCGGCCGTCATCGCGTCGGTCCTCACGCCGATCTGTCCCAGCTCGATGTCGGGCAGCGCGTGCAGCGCCAGCACCGCGTCAACGTGAGGATCTTCCATCACGCCGGCTTTGACGAATTCCTCGCCGCCGCCGAGCACTTCCTCGGCGTGCTGGAAGAAGAACTTGACCGTGCCGGCAAAGCAGTCGCGGAATTCGCTGAGCAGCCATGCCGTCCCCAGCAGGCACGAGGCGTGCGTGTCGTGACCGCAGCCGTGGAAGACGCCGGGCGTTTGCGACGCAAACGGCACGCCCGATTCCTCCTGGATGGGCAGCGCGTCGATGTCGGCACGGACGCCGATGCACAGCTCCGGTCCCGTTCCCGTGCCTTTGAGCACGCCGAGCACGCCGGTTTTCGACGAGCCGATGCGCTCCACGCGGTCGAGCCCGAACTTTTTCAGCTGTTTCTCGATCAGCGCCGACGTGGCGGTTTCGTGAAAGGCCAGCTCAGGATGGCTGTGGATCTGGTGCCGCCATTCAATGATCTGCGGAGCGATCTCCTTCGCCCGCGCGGCGAGTTTTTCGTGAGAATACTGAGACATGAAGCGCCTCCTGCAAAGAAAATGAAATCTGATCTGTGTCTATTGTGTCATTTTTGCTGTCGTTCGTCAACGGAACAAAAAGCCGTTGTCTGCTGGATTTCAGATTTGTTCTTCCTTTAAGATCAGGCAGGCTTTGGCTTTTTCTCATCAGCCTTGAGGGCGAGGACTTTTCGCGCGAAACGCGGTACAATCATTTCGCCGATCACGACGAAAGTGAGGTCTTTTTTCATGAAAAAACTGCTGTGCTTCATGCTGCTGCTGTGCTGCGCGAGCGCTGCCCAGGCGGCAGATATAAGGTATTTCAATTTCACCGACAGCCGTCCGAAAGCGCTCTATCACAGTTACAAATTTAAACGTGAAACGATGACGCTCGAATGGAGATCGCTGTTCGAGACGCGCTCAACTGTCATGACGCCGGCGCAGTACGAGCGGCTGTGTGTCCTCATCGACGAACTGAAACTGAAAAACTGGGACGGCTTTGACCGGATCGCCACGGACGTGCTCGACGGGCCCGAATTCGACATGGCCGTCGGCTTCACCGACAAAACCTCGATCCACGCCCGGGGCTACGCGCATTTTCCGAACGACTACCGCGCCGTGAAGGAAGCGCTGTTCGCGTTCTTCGACGACGTTCTCAAGGACGCCCCGAAGCTGCCGCGGGACAGCAGACACTGATTTTGCGTCTCCACAGGGGCGGCCTTGCGTGGCCGCCCTTGCGACACATGTAAAAAACGGCGGAAAGCCGCGGAGCTTCTGCTCCCGGGCTTTCCGCCGTTTTCGTATCGAAAATATGAGAGAACTATGCCGCTTCCTTCTCGGTGTACTTCTCCTCCGCCTTGCCGACAATGATTGTGCCGACCAGGTCGCCGAGGCAGTTGTTCGTCGTCGTGCCCATGTCGAAGAGGCGGTAGAACGCCGCGATGACGCCGACCACTTCGATCGGCAGGCCCGCCGACTGGACGACGACCATCAGCTTGACGATGCCGCTGCCGGGGATGCCGGCGCCGCCCATCGAGAGGATCGTCGAGATGAAGATGATGTGCACCAGCTGCGCCAGCGACATCGTCTGGCCCACCATCTGGGCGATGAAGAGGATGACGCAGGCGTAGAGCAGCACAGAACCGTCCGTGTTCATCTGCGAGCCGAGCGGCACGGTGAAGCCGGAGATGTTCTCGGAGATGCCGAACTTCTCCTTGGCCGTCTTGATGTTGACGGGGATCGTGGCGATCGAGCTGCACGTCGACATCGTGTAGACCCACACGTCGGCGCTCTTGGCGATGAACGAGAAGGGATTCATGTGCGGCTTGAAGATCATCAGGAAGCCGCCGTAGACGACGAGCACGTGCACGAGGCAGGACGCGTAGTAGGTGCCCACGAGCACGGCCATCGAGGTGAAGATGCCCGCGCCGTACTTGCCGAACGAGTTGGCCATCAGGAAGAAGATGCCGATGGGCGAAACGTCCATAACCATGCCGATGAGCGAGAAGACCATGCTGCTGAAGCCGTCAAAGCAGCGCTTCATCGTCGCCTTGCGCTCCGGATCCTTGATGCGCAGGATGGCGATGCCGAGCAGGATGGCGATCACCAGCGTCTGTACGATGTTGCCCTTGGCGAACGTGTCGATGATGTTCGTCGAGAACAGGCCCTTGACGAAGCCCGCGAACGTGATGTCGGCATTGCCCTTGATCTGCTGCGAGGCCATGCCGGCGAAGTTGGCGAACTTGCCCGGCTGGAGCACCGTCGCCACGATGATGCCTACGATGCAGGCCAGCACGGTCGTCACCACGTAATAGGCGATGATGCGCGCGCTCACGCGGCGCAGCGAGGACAGGCTGTCCTGCGAGATGATGCCCGTCACGATCGTGCACAGCACCATGGGCACCACGATCATCTTGATGCAGTTCAGCCACACGTCGCCGATGAAGCCGAACTGAGTCATCGTCTTGCCGCCCACGAGCCCCGCGATCGAGCCGAGGATCATGGCCACGAAGACCTGCGTCGTCAGTGAAATTTTCTTGCCGCCGATTGTCATTTCAAAACCGCTCCCTTACGTATAAATTTACAGCTCCGCGTCCACGGCGCGGATGATCTCTGCCGCTTTCACCGCGTCGTCGCGCGTGATGCCCTTGTAAAACACCAGCCGCACCCACGAGCCGATGATCGGCCGGATGAGCAGCCCCTTCGCCTTCGCGCGGTCGCAGAACTCCGCCGGCGTCACACCCGAACCGGCCGTGTCCACCATCATGATGTTCGTCTGCACCACCGGCTGCACGCGCGTCTTTTTCAGATCCTTCAGCAGCGAGGCGCACAGCTGCGCGTTCTCACGGTCTTCCTTCAGACGCCCGATGTTGTGCTCCAGCGCGTAGATCGCCGGCGCGGCGATGATGCCCGCCTGACGCATCGCGCCGCCGAGCAGCTTACGCGTTTCCTTTGCCTCTTTGATGAACTTTTTCGTGCCGCACACGATCGAACCCACCGGCGCGCCCAGCCCCTTGGAGACGCAGAACATCAGCGAATCCACGTACTTCGCCAGCTCCTTCGCCGTCGTGCCCAGATATTCGGCCGCATTGAACAGACGCGCGCCGTCCATGTGCACCGGCACGCGGTATTTGTCCGCCAGCGCGCGGATGGCCGCCATGCGCTCCACCGTGATGCACATGCCGCCGGAATAGTTGTGGCTGTTTTCGACGTAGAGCAGCTTCACCGGATTGTTCTTCAGCGCCTCTTCCATGCTGGCCAGATCAGGCTGCTCCGTGGCGTCGTGATGATACGTCGCCTTTTTCAGCTGACCGAAGCGCGGATCGAACGCCGTCTTCTCGCTGCGGTCGAGATGCTGCTGCTCGTTGATCAGCACCACGTCGCCGGGACGGCACCACGTCAGCACCGCCGCCTGATTGCCCATCGAGCCCGAAGCGCAGAGCAGACCGGCCTCCTTGCCCGTCAGTTCCGCCGCCATGTCCTCAAGACGGTTCACCGTCGCGTCCTCGCCGCGCCCCTCCGCGTCCAGACGCCCGTCGTCGCCCATCGGCGCCGTCAGCACCGTTCTCAGCATCGGTTCGTCCGGCAGCGTCAGCGTGTCGCTTCTCAGATCGATCATCGAAACCAGCTCCTTCATATCCATGTGAATTGAAGAACTTACGGACTCTATTAAACTGCGCGCTCTTATCATAATCAAATATAAATGCTAAAATGTTCTCATTGACAAACATCAATGATCTTGTATGCAAAGCATGAAAGAAGGGGCATCCCGTTGTTTGAATACGCCGAATATATCTACGCCGTCTATAAAGAACGCAGTTTCAGCAAAGCAGCCGACAAACTGTTCATCACCCAGCCGTCGCTTTCGATCACGATCAAAAAGGCCGAGGCCGCCCTGGGGATGCCCGTGTTCAACCGTTCGACCGTCCCCGTCTCGCTCACCCCGTTCGGCGTCGAATACATCCAGGCCGTCGAACAGCTCCGGCTCGTCGAGCGCTCCCTGCGGGAAAGCGTTGAAAAAAGCGCCTCACTCCAGAGCGGCAGCCTCGCCGTCGGCAGCAGCAATCTCAGCGAAGACTTTTTCGTCACGCGCCAGATCGCGGCGTTCCACCGCCGCTGCCCCCAGATCGACCTCACCGTGCGCAGCCTCAACACCCTGCAGTCCAAGCATCAGCTCGACGCCGGCGAACTTGATTTCGTCATCACCAACCGCCCATTTGACGAGAAAAAATACGCCCAGCGCGTCTGTTACCGCGAACAGCTTCTCCTCGCCGTCCCCGAAGGCTTTGCCGTCAATGAAAGCCTCGCTCCCTACCGTCTGAAGCAGGACGAACTGGGGAAAACCGTCTTCACCCTGCCGCGCGAACGCCGCGTGCGCCTCAATCAGTGCGGCCGGATCCCTTTCGTCCTCCTCAGCAACGAGAACTATCTGCGCGAGAACACCGACATGATGTTCCGCGAATGCGGCGTCTCGCCCCGTGTCGTCCTCGAGATGGAGCAGTCCGCCGCCTCGCTCAACTTTGCCCGCCTCGGCCTTGGCGCCACCATCCTCAGCAACCTCCTCGTCGAAAACGATCCCCGTCCCGGCCTGTGCTACTACGCCATCGACAGCACCTGGGCCGAACGCGAAGCCTTCCTCACCTCCCGCCGCGGCGTCTGGTTCACCTATGCCATGCGAAAGTTCGAGCAGATGCTCATGCAGCAGGATCCATAAAAAAACGAGCCGAAGCCCCCGCACAAGAGGGCTTCGGCTCGAATCGCATCATTTTCGTCATGCCGTCGCGCGCACGGGGATCCCCGCCTCGCAAGGCACGGCCGTCTGGCACTTGCCGCAGCCGTAGCGCGGCGCGTAGGTCACCTTCTGGCGGCCCAGATACGCCTTGCACGGGGCCTGCGCCTTGCCGTGCTCCAGCGAGATCGCCGCCGCCGGACAGCGGCGTGCGCACGCTCCGCAGCGGATGCAGTATTCAAACGGATCGCGGTACGGCCGCGGCGTCACCTCCAGCGGCATATCGACGATCACGCTGGCGACGCGGCCCGCCATGCCCAGACGGGGGATCAGTCCGCGCGTCAGGCTGAACGTGCCCAGACCGGCGGCAAACGCCGC
>JAEEUD010000273.1 GCA_016286835.1 Pyramidobacter sp.
GAACACGTCGTAGAACTTGGTCTCAGTGTAATCGTAATATTTGTCGCTCCAGCGGTGGATCCGGGTGGTCTTATAACTGTAATTGCCGTACAGTTCGGAGTCAAAAACCCAGAACGGCACGTAGAAACCTTTAATTTCTTTCAGCTTGTTCTCATCCTTGAATACTTTGGGCAGCAGCCGCTTACCTTGAAGATGACGGGAAAGCGCGGATATCGCGTCGTCCTTGCTCAGCTTGAACGGGATCACGTAATCCGGTTTTAGCTTGCCGGTGAACGCGCCGAGCACCACCACCGGATTGCCGCAGTACGGGCAGCTGGTGGCCGCCATATTGGCATCGCCGATGATCTCGCCGCCACAGGACCGGCAGACATACGAATACAGGCCGTCGGTCTCGCCGTCCGCCCAGGTATTGGGCGTGATATCCTGTGCCCAGGAATTGCCTTCGATATTGCCTGTGCCCAGCTGAGAATCCAGCGCGGACAATTCCTCCACGGAAAACGATGATTCGCAGAACGGGCATTTCATTTTCTGCAGCCTGCTGTCAAATACCAGCGCGCCGTTGCAGTTGAGGCATTTATATTCGCTCAGTTTCGGCATGCGCTCAGCTCCTTTCAAATCAAAAAATCAGACATTCATTTTCAAGGCTTCCGCGGCGGCAATACACACATCCCGGAACCCTTTCTCGATACTGCCGTCATCGGCGTCAATTCCATACGTCGCGGCGCCCTTGAACCGGTACGCCGCCTCGAACATTTTTAGAACATCGGGTCTGTCCCCCTGGTCAAAAAAGCCGTATGCAAAACGCAGCGCAGACTCGTCGGAGTCAAACTCCAGGCCGCACAGTGCGGGCAGGCGCGTGCCCTGGTTGGCGGTGACCTTGATCAGGCCGTCGTGGACGGTGAGCCAGGTGGGGCGTCCGCCTTCCGCGGTGTCAAAGAAGACCGAACGGCGGCTGCCTGCGGCAAAATCGCGGACAATATCATTGCCCTCGCGGCCCAGTATTTTAATAGCCTCCGCCAGCGAAAACAGCGCCATGCGCGCGGCGAGACGTTTGTCGTCATTATCCGTGAATGACAATGCGTACGCTGACTGCAGCGCAAAACAGCGGGTCAGCACGTCGCCGAACTCTCCGATATCGCACTTGGTCCCGGACAGTTTCGAGCCCCGGAGCTTTGGCTTCTTGCCCCCTGCCGTCAGATACTGCCCCGCGGCGGCGACGAACGCTTCAAACTCTGCGCCATCCTTGAAATTGACCTCATAATCCGGCGTCGTCTCGCGTATGATCTGCTTCTTGCTTTTTTCGCGGTATTTGAACTCGTCGTTCCAATCGATGAAGATCTCGCCGGTGTACAGACCGCGCTTGAACTGGCAGTCGCCGTCGTATACGATGAAATGCCAGCCGTACTTATCTTTTTTTCCGCCGACGGAGAGCTGGAACACAGACTTTTCCGGAGTCAGCTCCTGCGCCGCGCCGGTGGCGTCTATATAGTTTTTCAGGTTGGCGGCAATGACTTCAAATATCATGTCGTGCTGTACTCCTTTCCGCGGCTGTCAGGCTACGACCCTGGAACCGGACAATCAAAACTTGAACGCCTTTCGCAGGTCGGCAACCTCATCGTCGGAGATAGCTACGATCTCGCCCAGACTGCGGGACGCGACTATGGCTTTGGCGCTGTATTCGATCACTTCCAGTTTGTCGAACGCGTTCAGCAGGCTGGAGCCGGTGACGATCACGCAGTCGTTGTCCACCAGCACGATGGGCGTCATATTGTCGAACATGTCCGCCACCATGTCGGGCTGCAGGAAACTGGCGCCAAACGGCACTTTTTTGACGTTGCGCAGCATGATGTACGACTCGGGGATCGTGCGCGAATCGAACTCTGCGTCAGTAACAGCAAACGTCATGATGTTGGGTGCGTGGGCAATGATCACCGAATTGATCTCCGGATGCTTCTCATATATCTTCTTGTGCAGGATCGCGGAACGGGACGGATTTTTGCCTTCCTCTTTCCAGTCGCCGATGATCCGCACCAGATCGCCTTCTTCCAGATACTTACGGTCCTTCTGATATGGTGTGATTATGAACGAACCGTCCGGAAGCTTTACGGAGAACGTTCCCTGAGCGCTCGTGAAAAGTTCCTGGTCATACGCGCGGTGGATGAATTTGCACATATCTCTGCGCGCGGCTTTCTCTTCGCTGCTGATGCTCGAATTAATGAATTCGCCCATCTTAACGTTCTGCTTCTCGCGCGAGATCATAACGTGCTTTTCAGAAAGCGGATGGATCGTTCCGATCTTCGATGCTTCGATCTGGAGGCGTGCGCAGTAGTCGAGAGTTTCAAACGCCATAAACGCTTTGAAAATATCAGCCGCACCTACAAATACGCCGTGATTTTCAAGCACGACGCAATTGTGCCCCTTCTCAAACTCCGCGGCTATCTTTATACTGAGGCCGGTGCTGCCCGGAACGTCATACGGAGCCATTGACACGGTGCCGCAGACCTGGGAGAAGTTCGGTATGAGGTTGGTCTCCGGGATCTTGCGCACGATCGAAAACGCCACGAGCGCCGGAGGATGAGCGTGCAGAATGCCTTTGATATCCGGTCTCGTGCGGTAGATGCGTTCATGTACCGGGAACTCGCTCGAAGGCTTATGCGGCCCGATTATAGTGCCGTCAGGTTTGACTTGTATGATGTCTGCGCGCGTTAAAGAACCCTTATCCACGGAACCGGGAGTGATCCATATATCGCCGTTTTCGTCTAGTATTGACAGATTGCCGCCGGAGGTGGTGGTCATGCCGTAGTTGTATACGCGTTCCATGAGCATCACAAGCTGATCTGCGGGATGAAGCATTTCAAAATTCATAAAAAACCTCCAAAAAACTC
>JAEEUD010000011.1 GCA_016286835.1 Pyramidobacter sp.
TTTCGCTCCGTTGTCGCCGAGGATGATCCCGGCCTTGCGCGGAGAGTTCGGCACGGAGGCGGCGATCTTTGCGGTGATGCGTGCCGCCAGGACGCCGGCAAGATAGGCTGCTTCGCCCTGATGGAAGACGATCGAGGTCACGCGCGGATGCGGACATTTGGCGTCGATAAGCACGAAGTCGACATCGGGAAAAGCGTCAGCGGCGGCGCTCACAGGACCCGAGAGCGAGCCGCCGACGGCGACGACAAAACTGTTCTGCGAGGCGGCCTCGCGCAGGGTCTGATCGTATTTTGACGAGTCGTAGCCGGCCAGATAGCTGGTGATGTGGAGGCGCAGGTCGGACTGCGCCCGCGTCACGCCGGCCTTGGACGACGTGTACAGGGAATCCCCGCTGCCGGTCGCGAAGACGACGCCGACGGACAGGGCTTTCCGCTTCTGTCTGGCGTGCGCGGGCGCGAACGAAAGCAGCGCGAAAAGCAGGATCAGGCACAGTTGCGTCAAATAGCGGTGCGTTTTCATGGCAATCTCACTTCCTGTCGGAATAAAAATCGGCCGAAGGTTCGGCGCCTTCGGCGCGGTTTACAGCAGCAGCGTGCGGGCACAGACGAAGAAAAACACGGCGATGGCCGCGCCGCAGGCGAAACTGCCGCAGTCTTTGGCAGCTTTTGCCAGCGGATGGCGCTCGCCCGTGCACAGATCGACGGTCTTCTCAATGCCCGTGTTGAGCGCTTCGGTGATCAGCACGAGAAACGCCCACGGCAGCGCGTCGGCCAGCGCACCGGGGCCCCTGAGCGCGGCGACGCACGGCAGCGCGCAGGCGATCATCAGCAGTTCCTGGCGGAACGCCTGCTCTTTCAGCAAAAACAACAGGCCGTCGCGCGAATACGACAGCGCTCTGAAAAAATGTTCCATGTGAAACGCTCCCGTCTATTCGGGCGTGAAGATGCTTTCGATGTATTTCTGCTCGCGGTCGAGCTGGAGCTGGATGAGCGCCCATTTCTGCTGCTCGGGCGTCATTTTGCGGAACTCCGCCCAGTCGTCGTCCACGATCAGTTCGTCTTCTCCGGCGGGCAGCGGGGCGTCGCGCAGAAGCTCGCGCTCGTCGTTGGAAAGTTCGCGTTTGTTGGGCATACCGATTCCTCCCTTTTCATTCTTCTCCTTGTTGATGCAGACTGCCGGCCATTTACGCGTCAGGGCCGACCTCGCCCTTCGTCACGACCGAAGTGTTCCCGCCCAGGCGGGCGCGGAACGACAGTTCGTCAGTTCTCTCGAAGCTGATACGGTTCGTGCCGCCGGGGTTGTGCACTTCGATCGGGCTCCCCATTCCGAACAGCAGCGACGATGCCAGCGCCACGGCCGTGCAGCCCGTGCCGCATGAGTCGGTGAGGTCTTCGACGCCGCGCTCGTAGGTGACGGCTTCCACCTCGTGCCTGTCGACGGGACGGGCGAAACTCACGTTCGTCCCCTGCGGGAACAGATCGAGGCTGTTCCGGAACGCGCGGCCGATCCTCACCTTGTCATCTCGGCTCAGATCGTCCCTGCCGAACAGCACCAGATGCGGCACGCCCACCCAGAGGAAGCTCGAGCGGAACGCCGCGCCGTCCATCGACAGCTCGCGGTCGGCCCAGCCGTCCGCAAAGCTGTATTCTCCCAGGTCGATCTCGACGAAACGGCCTTCGACCGTCGCACGCATCGTTCCCGCCAGCGTCTCGAACGTCATTTCTGCCGGAGCGATGCCGCGCTCGTAGGCAAAGCGGGCTATGCAGCGTGCGCCGTTGCCGCACATCTCGCCCTCCGAGCCGTCGGCGTTGAACAGCCGCATTTTAAAGTTTGCGCCTGCCGAAGGCTCGACGACCAGCAGCCCGTCGGCGCCGATCGAAGCACGGCGGCGGCAGAGCCGGCGCGCCAGCGCGCTCAGTTCCTCCGTCTTCATCGGGCAGGCCAGCGTCTCGATCGTGATGAAGTCGTTGCCGTTGCCGTTGATCTTCCAGAATTCCATGAAAGATTCCTCCATAAATCGTTCAAATCAGTTCACCATGATTGTACCGCAAGGACGCGTCTTTGTCCAAAACGAGCATTCAATAAAAGACTTTTTTCTGCGTTCCCTCTGGACAAAGAAAACAGAGGTGGTTATAATATGGTCAGCTTTGGTTAAACAATCGTGTTTGACCTTTGGAGGTGTTCGGCTATGAGCGTAGCCTACAAGGATTATTATGAGATCCTCGGCGTGTCCAAGACCGCCACGGAACAGGAGATAAAGAGCGCTTACCGCAAGCTGGCGAAGAAGTACCATCCCGACGTGAACAAGACGCCCGGCGCGGAGCAGAAATACAAGGACGTGAACGAGGCTTACGAGGTACTGCATGACCACGAAAAGCGGCAGAAGTATGACACGCTCGGCCCCAACTGGGAGCAGGCACAGCAGTTCGGCGGCCAGGGCGGCGGATTCGAGGGCTTCGGCGGCTTCCCCGGCGGCGGCGTGCACATGGATTTCGGCGGAAGCGGCAGCGGCTTTTCCGATTTCTTTGAGACGCTGTTCGGCAACATGGGCAGATCCGGCGGCGCGCGCGGCTTCAACGCCAGCGACATCTTCGGCGGAGGCGCACGGCGCGCGGCACGCGGTCAGGACAGCGAGGTGCAGGTCACGCTCTCCCTGGCCGATGTGCTGGCGGCGCCGCTGAAACGCCAGATGACCCTGACGGGACAGTCGGGGGCCCACACCATCGACGTGAACCTGCCGCGCGGCATCCGCGAGGGCTCGCGGCTGAAACTTCGAGGCCAGGGCGGCGCCGGACGCAACGGCGGCGAGAACGGCGACCTTTACGTCGTCGTCCATATCGAGCCCGACGCGCGGTTTGAGATCGACGGCTACGACCTGACGACGACGGCGCGCGTGTCGCCGTGGGACGCCGTGCTTGGCGGCACGACCGAGGTGAACACGCCGGAAGGTCCCGTGAAGGTGAAGGTGCCTGCGGGCGCTCAGAACGGCATGAAGCTGCGCCTGCACGGCCGCGGCCTGCCCATGCGCGGCGGTACGCTGCGCGGCGATCTCTTTGCCCGGCTTGAGATCGTCATCCCCAAGGACGTGTCGGGTCGCGAGAAAGAACTGTGGCAGAAGATCAAAGACCTGCACGCTGAATGACGCAGCAGGTTGGAAATTTAAATACTTATTTTAGGCGCTGGAAGATTTCTTCCAGCGCTTTTTGTTTTATACTGTTTTTGAACAAAAACATCAAAGGAGGCACGGCGATGAAAAACATCATGATCCTCGGCACAGGCGGCACGATCGCTTCTTCGGGCAGTCCCGGAGCGGTGAAGGATTACAGTCTGGCGTTCTCGGCGGCAGATCTGATCGCCTCCGTCCCCGGTCTGGAAAGGATCGCGAACGTCCGTGCCGAGCAGGTGCTGAACGTCAAAAGCCCCGACATCACCCGTTCGGGCTGGCTGAAGCTGGCGGCGCGGATCAACGAACTGGCGGCGCAAAGCGACGTTGACGGTTTTGTCGTCACGCACGGCACCGACACGATGGAAGAGACCGCGTACTTTCTGCACCTTACTGTGAAGACCGACAAGCCCGTGGTGGTGACCGGCGCGATGCGTCCGCCCACGGCCACGTCGCCTGACGGCGCGATGAATCTCTTCCAGGCCGTGGTCGCGGCCTCAAGCGATGAAGCCCGCGGCAGGGGCGTCATGGTCGTCTTTGCCGACGGGCTTTACGGCGCGCGCGAGGTGCAGAAGACCGTTTCCTCTAACGTTGCCGCGTTCGGCGGACGGCAGTTCGGCTGTATGGGCATTGTCCACGGCGACGACGTGTTCTTCGTACAGCAGAGTGACAGGCGCCACACTGCGCGCAGCGAGTTCGATGTACGGAACCTGAGCGAACTGCCGCGCGTGTCCGTCGTCTGGATCAGCCCCGACGACGATCCGCGCCTTCTTGACTGGTACGCGGAGCACTGCGACGGTCTTGTCCTCGCCGGCATGGGCGGCGGTTCGCTCAGCGACCGCTGCTCCGAGCGTCTGCGTGTCTTCACCGAAAAAGGTTTGATCGCCGTGCGCAGCACGCGCTGCCTTGACGGCGTCACCGTCTGGCAGGACACGGAAGACGCGCGCGCCGGCACGATCCCCGCGCTGACGCTGCCGCCGCACAAGGCGCGCGTGCTGCTGATGCTGGCGCTGACCAAAACGCGCGACAAAAACGAGATCGCGCGCATGTTCGCGGAATACTGACGTCGGCTGCCGCCGAACGACTCTGAAAAGACGATCCTGAATCACGGAAACGGAGGAAGTGCAATGCATCTGATCGACCTGAACAGCGACCTTGGCGAGAGTTTCGGCGCCTGGAAAATGGGACGCGACGCCGACGTGCTCGCGTTCGTCAGCTCGGCGAACGTGGCCTGCGGCTTCCATGCCGGCGACGCCTGCGTGATGCGGGCGACCGTGGCGGCGGCGAAAGCGGCCGGTACGGCCGTGGGCGCGCACCCGGGCTGGCCCGACCTGATCGGCTTCGGCCGGCGGAACATGAGCTGCACGCCCGACGAGGTTTATGCATACACACTCTATCAGCTCGGCGCGCTGCGCGCGTTCTGCACGGCTGCCGGGACGGAGCTGCAGCACGTCAAGCCGCACGGGGCGATGTACAACAGCGCCGCGAAGCATCCCGAGGAGGCCGAAGCGATCGCCTGCGCGACGCGCGACGCGGGCGGACTGATCCTGCTCGGCCTGGCAGGAAGTGCCTTTGAAAAGGCTGCCGCGAAGTACGGCGTGCCCTTTGCCGCCGAGGCGTTTGCCGACCGCGGCTACATGCCCGACGGCACGCTCGCGCCGCGCAGCCGTCCCGACGCGTTCGTGCGCGATCCGGAGGACGCCGCCGCTCGCGTGATCCGCATGATCCGCGAAGGCGTCGTTGAGTCGGTGGACGGAACGACGATCAGTCTGCGCCCCGATTCGGTCTGTCTGCACGGCGACAGCGAGAGCGCCGTAGCGATGGCCCGCACGCTGCGCGCGCGTCTTGAAGAGGCCGGCGTCACGATCGCGTCGCTGAAGGACGTGCTGCACGCACGGCAACAGCGTTCATGAAAGGGGAAAACGCATCATGAGATTCATCGCGCTGATGGAAAACGCATCCGCTCGTCCCGACTGCACAAGCGAGCACGGCCTGAGCGTGTATATCGAAGCCGGCGGCCGCCGAGCGCTGTTCGATACCGGAGCGAGCGGGAATTTTGCGCGCAACGCCGAAAGACTCGGCGTCGATCTGCGTAAGGTGGAATTTGCCGTGCTTTCGCACGGGCATAACGATCACTCCGGCGGTATCCGGGAGTTCCTCAGGATCAACGCGATCGCGCCGTTTTACGTTCGCGACAGCTACGATCAGGAACACTTCAACCGTCGCGGCAAGGACATCACCGTCGATCGCTCGCTGAATGACACCGGCCGCATCGTTCGCGTCACGGCTGAGCGCATGACGCCTGGCGAAGGTTTCACGCTCGTCCACTACGGCGGGCAGCCGTGTGTGCGCCCGCTGGACACTTGCGGCATGACCTTTAAGGCGAGCCCCGATGACGCGCCGGCACCGGAAACGTTCGACCACGAGCAGTACCTGATCGTTTCCGAGGGTGAAAAGCGCGTCCTGCTGACCGGGTGCAGCCATCGCGGCATCGTCAACATCATGAACTGGGCGCGGGACGAAGGCGTGCAGGCGGTCATCGGCGGCTTCCACTTCAAGGACCTGGACGAGAGCGAGTACGCGTCCCGGCTGGAAGACGCCGCGGCAGAACTGCTCAAATATCCCGTCACGTACTATTCTTGCCACTGCACCGGCGACGCGCCGTTCGCGTTTCTCAAAGCCCGCATGGGCGACCGCCTGCGTGAGTTCCACGCGGGCATGACGATCGAGCTGTGAGTGCGCTCTCACAGTATTCACCAGGAAAGGAAGCGATCCACATGCCTCTTCGCGGACTGATCGTGAAAAACTGCGATGTATATGCTCCGGAGCCCCTTGGCGTGACGGACGTGACCGTGCTGGAAGGCAAGGTCGTCTCGCTGGAGCGCGGCGCGTGGAAGGAACTGCGCCGCGCCGCGTGCGTGGAGTGGGAGGAGATCGACGGCACCGGCCTGACAGCCGCGCCGGGACTGGTCGATATCCACTGCCATTTCGGCGGCGCCGGCGGCGAGGGCGGCGCGGTGTACCGCACGCCGCCGCTGCAGTTGTCCGACCTGACGCGTGCCGGCATCACTACGGCCGTCGGCCTGCTTGGCACGGACGGCTTCTGCCGGTCACTGCGCGAACTGCTGATGAAGACGCGCGCGCTGTGCGACGAAGGCATCTCCGCGTGGATGTGGACAGGGTCGTATCAGATCCCCGGTCCGACGCTGACGGGAGACGTAGCAAGCGATCTGCTGCTGATCGACAAGGTGATCGGCCTGAAAGTCGCGATGTCCGATCACCGCGCTTCGCAGGTGAGCGTGCAGACGTTGCAGGACTACGCGGCGCAGTCGCGGGTCGGCGGCATCATGGCCGGCAAGGGCGGCGCGGTGATGGTCCACATCGGCGAGGGCGAAAAACGTCTGGAGCCGTTCCTGCGTGTGGAGCGCAGCAGCGACATTCCCCTGAAGCAGTTCATCCCCACGCACCTCAACCGCTCCGAAAACGTGCTGGAGCAGGCGATCGCCTACGGCCGGCAGGGCGGCAGGATCGACATCACTTCCGGCGTGTCGGAGAAGTGCTTCTTCCCCGGCGCTGTAAAGCCGAGCCGGGCCGTGGCCCGGGCGCTGGACGCCGGCGTGCCGCTTGGGAACGTGACGATGAGCTCCGACGGCAACGGCGTGATGACGCGCTTGCTCGAAAACGGCGAAAAACAGCCGCTGATGGCACCTGTCGGCTCGCTTGCAGAGGAGTTCTTCGACATGATCCGCGAAGGGCTCGGCGTGGAAACGGCCGTCCGCGTCTGCTCGACCAACCCTGCCGCCGCCGTCGGACTGAGCGGCAAGGGACGGCTGGCCGAAGGCGGCGACGCCGACCTGATCCTGTTCCCGCGCGATCTGACGCTGGCAAAGGTCATCGCCAAAGGGCGCGTGCTGGTCGACGGTGACAAATTCGTCAAAGGAATGTTCGAACGGTGAAGCCAAATTCTTTTGGACCAAACGCATGAGCAATTAGGTAAATTTTGTTTCGATTGACAGAACTCGCTTTTGAGCTTATAATAATAATAAACTAAACGGCGCAGCGCCGCTGGCTTGAATGGCGGCTCGTCCGCCGGACGGTTTGTTCCGGTCCATGCGGATCGGTTATTCATTTCGTTTCGGGAGGCTGGTTTTTATGGCAGAGAAAGTTGCAAAGCCGCACAAGGAAGTAGGCTTTGGCGGAGCCGTGCTGATCATGCTCATGATCCTCGCGATCATGGTCGCAGGCAAGCTGTTCATGAACTTCGACACGGGCATGCTGTGCCTGATCGTCGCCGTCGCGACAACGTGCGTGTTCGTGTTCATCTACGGGTTCTCGTGGGATTACATGTTCAAGGAAGGCGTCATTCCGATGGTTGCCCGCGCTTCGGGCGCCATTCTGATCCTCCTTATCGTCGGCCCGATGATCGCCATCTGGATGGCCGGCGGCACCGTTCCGTATCTGATCAAGGTCGGCCTGTCGATCCTCAAGCCCAGCACGTTCCTCGTCTCGGCTTCGATCATCTGCGCTATCTCGTCGGTCCTTACCGGAACCTCGTGGGGCTCGGCGGCCACGTTCGGCGTCGCCCTCATGGGCATCGGCCACGGCCTCGGCATCAACCCCGCCGCGACGGCCGGCGCCGTCATCGCCGGCAGCTACTTCGGCGACAAGGTCAGCCCCATTTCTGACACCACCGTCCTTGCGGCCGCGACGGCCGAGTGCGACATCATGGATCACATCAAGTCGATGATGTGGACCACGCTGCCTGCATTCGCGATCGGTCTGGCTGTGTACGCCTACGTCGGTTCCTCCAGCGCCACGGAGATGGACATGACCCGCATCAACGAGATCGTCGGCGCGATCGAGAAATCGTACAAGCTCACGCCGCTCGTCCTCATCCCCGCCGCCGTCATGCTCGTGCTTTCGTACATGGGCAAGCCCACGATCCCCGTGCTCTGGGCCTCGATGATCTCCGCCGTTCCGTTCGCGATGATGCAGGGCCACTCGCTGCCCGCCATCGTCAAGATCATGGCTTCCGGCCCCAAGGCTGCCACTGGTATCAAGCTGGTCGATAACCTGCTCAGCCGCGGCGGACTGTCGTTCATGTCCGGCTCGGTCGTCGTCGTGTTCTTCGCCTACATCTTCGCCGGCCAGCTTGAGTGCACCGGCACGATCAAGGTCATCACCGACACGATGCGCGAGAAGTTCATCAAGTCCAGCGTCGGCCGCCTGATCTTCGCCACGTCGCTTACCGGTATGGTCACGGCGCTCGGCACGGGCAACAGCTATCTGTCGATCATCATGCCCGGCATCATGTATCGTGAACCCATCGATGAGTTCGGCATTCAGCGCAAGGTCCTGTCGCGTACGCTTGAAGACTCCGGCACCGTGTTCGTGCCGCTGATCCCCTGGTCGGCAGCGGGCGTTTACATGGCGAACGTGCTCGGCGTGCCCGTCCTGGAGTACGTGCCTTGGACGATCATGTGTTACGCCGGCTTCCTGATCGCGTGGTTCTACGCGTTCACCAACATCGCCATCTTCAAGGTCAAGAAGGAAGCCTAGCCTGTTTTTGACAACAGTAAAAGGACCGTCGCTCCGATTCGTTCGGGGCGACGGTCCTTTGCATAGGGCGGGCGAGGCTCTGTGGTATAATTACTGAAAATCATGCGATATTCGGAGGATGGGGGACAGACATGATCTACAGCGATTTTAAGGGCAAAAAACTCTCGCGCCTCGGCTTCGGCTGCATGAGGTTCGCGAAAAACGAGGCCGGCGAGATCGATCAGGCGAAAGTGAACGCCATGTTCGACATGGCCATCGCCGGCGGCGTCAACTACTTCGACACGGCCTACCCTTACCTTGACGGCAAGTCTGAGCTCGCGATGGCCGAAGCGCTGAAAAAGTATCCGCGCGACAGCTATTTCGTCGCCGATAAATTCCCCGGCCATTCGCTGCCGGGGCCTGTGGACAACTCGGCCCTGTTCGAGCTTTCGCTGCGCAAGTGCGGCGTTGATTATTTTGATTTCTATCTGCTGCATAATATCAACGAGTGGTCGGTCAAAATCTACGAGAGCGCGGAGTATCACATTCTTCCCGTTCTGCTCAGGAAAAGGGAAGAGGGCAAGATCCGTCATCTTGGTTTTTCCTTCCACGGCAGCGCGAGGATGCTCGAAGAGCTGCTTGACAGATACGACGGGGTCTTCGAATTCGTTCAGATCCAGTGCAACTACCTCGACTGGACCTTGCAGGACGCGAAGGCGAAATACGACCTCATCACTTCCCGCGGCCTCGGCGTGTGGGTGATGGAGCCGTGCCGCGGCGGCAAGTTGGCCGCCCTTGACGAGGCAAATGCCGCGAAGCTGCGCGCCATTGACCCTGCGGCCAGCGACGCCAGCTTCGCGTTCCGCTTCCTGCAGGGGCTGCCGAACGTGAAGGTGATCCTTTCGGGCATGAACGAAGTCGATCAGGTGGCCGACAATCTGCGCACGTTCGAGCGCGAGCGTCCTCTCGGCGAGGCCGAGCGCGCGGCACTGGACGCGATCGCCGCGAGCCTGAAGAAAGGCGTGCCCTGCACCGCCTGCCGCTATTGCTGCGCCGGCTGCCCTGCGGGACTGGATATCCCGTTTTTGATCGAGTGCTACAACTCGATCAAGGTCGGCCCCGCGCTCAACAGCACCATGCGCCTTGACGGCTTGAGCGTGGACAAACGCCCCGCTGCGTGTGTCGGCTGCGGCCAGTGCGCACATGCCTGCCCGCAGGGCATCGACGTGCCCGGCGTCCTCGCCGAGCTGGCCGAGCTCTATGCCGCCGGCCCAAAATGGGGCGAAATGTCCAAAGGCCGCCAGGACAATATCCGCCGTGACCTGAACATGGATTGAGCTAGGTTTAATTCAATTTGTTACACTGAGGTATAAAAGCAGCCCTCCGATCGCAACGGAGGGCTGCTTGTGTATGTTCGTTCGCGTCAAAAAGAATTCACCGGTTGATCCGGATCATTGCTTGAGCGCGGGCAAAAGTTTTTCTTCGCCGAAGATTTGCTTGTAGAGTTTCTCGGCTTCGGCGCGGGCAGCCAGTTTGACTTCCGGTGTCAGTTCTTTGCTGTTTTCGAGAGCGGTAAGGGCTTCGGCGGCTCGCGTTTCGCCTTCGTCGGCTTCAAGTGCGGCGAGGGCGAACCACTTGCAGCTTTCGGCCAGGTCGCGCTTCACGCCGCGGCCGGCCTGATACAGCGAAGCGAGACTGGCGGCGCACAGTTCGTCGCCGAGCTCCGCGCCGCGGCGGTAGAGGCGCACGGCGGTCCCCAGGTTCTTCTCTCCGCCGAGTCCGGTCTCGTAGAGTTCGCCGAGGGTGCTCATGGCGGGAGCATAGTCCTGTTCGGCGGCTAGTGTCAGCCAGTGTACGGCTTTCGCGTAGTCGAGCGGCACACCCTGTCCCATCGCGTAGAGGAGACCGAGACCGCACTGCGCGGCCGGCATTCCGTGCTGCGCTGCGGGGCGGTACCATTTGGCGGCCAGCGCGTGATTCACGGCTCCTCCGCTGCCCAGATCGTAGGCCATGGCAAGCTCCGTCTGCGCCTGAGCGTCGCCGCTTTCGGCCGCTTTGCGGAGCCACTGACGGGCCTGCGCCGGATCTTTATCGACGCCTGTGCCGGCATCGTACAGCCGCGACAGCTGATACATCGCGCCGGCGTGCTTGGCATCGGCCGCTTTGCGGAACCACTCGGCAGCCGTCGACGCGTCCAGAACGACGCCTTTGCCGTGCAGGAAGGCGCCGCCGAGGTTGTACATTGCCGCTGCCTCACCGGCCGCGGCGGCCCGGCGGAACCAGGCGACGGCCTTTTCGGGATCCTTTTCGACGCCCTGCCCCGTCATGCGCATGAGGCCGAGCTGGTTCATCGAGCCGGCGTCGCCGGAAGCCGCGCAGCGCTCGAACAGGCGGGCGGCTTCGGCAGGATCGGCCTCTACGCCCTCACCGTTCAGATAGAGAAGGGCCAGATCGTGCGTCGCTTCGCCGCTGCCGGCTTCGGACGCTTTTCGCAGCCATTCGGCGGCGGTCTTTGCGTCGCGTTCCGTGCCGGCGCCGCTGCGGCAGACGCTCGCCCAGTTGCGCATCCCGTCCACGCTGCCGGCTTCGGCGGCTTTGCGGAACCAGGCGGCAGCTTCGGATTCGTTCTTAGGAGTTCCCTGTCCTGCGGCGAGCAGGACGCCGAGCCGGTTCATCGCCCTCGCGTGTCCGCCTGCGGCGGCCTTGCGGTAGAGCCTGACGGCTTCGGTCAGATTTATTTTCACGCCGAGGCCGTTCTCGTAGAGCCTGGCGAGGCCGTCGGCGGCTTCGGGTATCCCTTTTTCGGCGGCGGGACGATAGAGCCGGGCCGCTTCGGCATAGTTCTGTTCAACGCCGCGGCCGCGCTCGTACAGCGCGCCGAGATTGTACATAGCCGGTTCGCTGCCGGCTTTTGCGGCGGCGCGGTAGTATTCGGCGGCCTGTGCGGGGTCTTCGCGAACGCCGCGGCCGTGATCGTACATCGCACCGAGGCTGTTCAGCGCCGCCCCGTTGCCGGCCTCGGCGGCGGCACGGTAGCAGTTCAGCGCCTTTTCGTAGTTGCGGGCCGTCATGCGGCCGTGCTCATACATCTGGCCGAGGTTGACAAGCCCGCGCACGGAGCCTTTCTCGGCGGCCAGAAGGTAGTATTTGTACGCTTCGGCTTCGTTGGGCTCAACGCCGTAGCCGGATTCGTACGCCTTACCGAGCTCGAGAAAAGCGTCGGGAAGACCGTTTTTGGCGGCAGCGAGGAAATATTTGAACGCCATGGCATCGTCCCGAGCCACGCCCGTACCCCGATGGTACATACGTCCCAGGGCGTGCTGCGCGCGCGCGTCGCCCCAGTCGGCGGCCAGACGGAACATCTCCAGCGCTTTGTTCCAGTCGGGCTGAGCGGCGTTGGCGTATTTCATGCCGAGCTCGAACGTCTTTTCCGGCAGAGCCTCCGGCGCGCCTGCTGCGGCAGGATTCGCAACGCACAGCGCGAGCGCGGCGAATATCCATTTTTTCATCGCTAAGACCTCCCCGTTCCGGCCGTGCGCGCCGGAAACTTTTCGATCAACGCGCATAATTATACAACATTTATACCAGTGTCGTCATTTTTATACCCGGGAACTTGTTAGACATTCACTGTTTCCGCGCTATAATAGAATCGTTTCAGCATTGTGCAACGTACACCACAATCTATAAAGGAGTCGATGTCAATGTCTGTTCTTGATCGTCTGAAGGAACTCGGCGTGGAACTGCCGCAGAGCACGCCGCCCGCTGCCGTCTATGTTCCCTGTGTGAGGGCGAACGGCTTTTTATTCACAGCCGGCCAGACGCCGAAGGTCAACGGCGTCCTTCAATATCGCGGCAAGGCCGACGCAATGCCGATCGAAGAGGCGCAGAAGGCCGCTCGCATGTGTGCGATCAACTGTCTGACGATCGTCAACGGTAACGGCGGACTCGACAACGTCGAGCGCATCGTCAAGGTGACGGGTTTCGTCAACTGCGGCCTTGATTTCACCAAACAGTCGCAGGTGATCGACGGCGCGTCGAAGTTCCTCGGAGAAGTCTTCGGCGAGAAGGGCGCACACGCGCGCAGCGCCGTCGGCGTGGCTTCGCTGCCCGGCGACGCGACGTGCGAAGTGGAAATGATCGTGCAGATGAAAGAATAACCCGGCATGAAAGATCGGCCGCGGACGCCACCTTCTTCTCGGGCAGCGTCCGCGGCCTTTTTTGCTGCCGGCAGACGACGTTCCATATGAAACATCCTTACCGCTAATACAGTGCCATTCCCGCGCTGTCATAAGATCATAATCGAACCGTTATTTGACGCGCTTTTTCTGCCGCCGTATAATGCCCGTCATTGATGAAGAATATTGAGAAAATTCTTTTGTTCGCGAATATTCTCATCATTAAAATAAAAGGAGGAATCCCTTATGAAAAAGATCGCGTTTTTAGGCGGCGGCAAAGTCGGGCAGGCGATGCTCGCCCATGTTCTGGAGAAAAAGTGCGCAGAGGTGGCCTTTGTCTACGACCCATTCCAGAAAGCAGATACGCTGATGGGCGTCAAAGTCTATCGCGATCTGCCGGAAAACCCCTTCGCCGGTCTTGATCTCGTCATCGAATGTGCCACAGCCGAAGTGGTCGCCGCCAATGCCGTGAACGTCCTGAAGGAAGCGAGCTTCATGCCCTTCTCGATGACTGCGTTCCGTGACGACGAGCTGCTGGCGGCGGCAAAGGCTCAGGCGGCAGAGAGCGGACACACGCTGTACCTGCCTCACGGCGCGATCCTCGGGCTCGACGGCGTGTTCGACGGACACACGATCATCGACGAAGTGTCGATCGAGACGATCAAAAACCCGAAGAGCCTCGGCCGCACGGACACCGAGTACACTGTCGTCTTCGACGGGACCGCGCGCGAAGCTACGGGCCTGTATCCTCGTAATGTAAACGTCCATGCCGCACTGTCGCTGGCCGGCATCGGCTTCGACAGAACAAAATCGCGCATCATCTCCGACCCGTCGGTAAATACCAACGAGCACGTCATCCGCATCAAGGGCGAGGGCATCGACTGGACCATCCACGTTACGGCCTTTGCGGCCGGCGCCGTGTCGGGCAAGTACGTGCCGTTTTCCGCGTGCGGCTCGCTTGACCGCATCCTTGGCAGCGACAGCGTGAGCTTTGTGTAAATTTATTCGGACCTATAAAACGGGCCGTCTCATCAGTTCAGGATGAGGCGGCCCGTTTTGCGTCACAGCAGTTTTTCCTCGCGCAGCAGCGGCACGAAAGAAGTCAGATCGGGGATCACGCGCCAGGCGCCGCTCCGTTCGAGCGTTTCGCGCGCGTTGCTCGTCGTCACACAGACGCATTTCATGCCCGCGGCCTTTGCGGCCTGCGCGTCGATGGGCGTGTCGCCTGCGTAGATCGTCCTTTCCGGAACTGCGCCGAGCCGCTCTGCCGCTTTCAGGAGCACGTCGGGCGCGGGCTTGGCACGCGCTACGTCGTCTGCGCCGACGACGCAGTCGAGATTGTTTTCCAGCTTCATGACGCGGATCACGCGCAGGGGGCCGATGCGGTTGGATGCGCAG
>JAEEUD010000274.1 GCA_016286835.1 Pyramidobacter sp.
AGACGACGGCGACGGCTTCGTAGATGGCGGTTCCGTTCATGTTCATGACGGCGCCGAAGGGGATGACGAAGTCGGCGATCTTGTCGCTGACGCCGAGGCGCTTGGTGCACTTGAGGTTGAGCGGGATCGTGGCGACCGACGAGCAGGTGGCGAAGACGAAGAGCATGGCTTCCTTCATCACGCTGAAGAACTTGAGCGGGCTGATCTTGGCGTAGGCGCCGACCATGAGGCCGCCCTGCACGAAGATGGTGAAGAGGATGCAGGTGATGTAGCAGGCGGCGATCGTCTTGACGTAGGGCATGAGCACGTCGAGGCCGTACTTGCCGACGATGTTGGCCATCAGGCCGAAGACGCCGTAGGGCGTGAACTCAAGCACGATGTTGGTGATCGCCTTCCAGGCCTCGGTCCAGGCGCGGAAGAAGTTGAGCACGGGCGCGCCCACGTCGCCGATCTTGATCAGCGCGAAGCCGAGCAGCAGCGCGAAGAAGATGATCTGGAGCAGGTTCTGCGTGCTCAGGGCGTTGAAGGGGTTGGTGGGGATGATGTTCAGCAGCGTCTTGACAACGCTGGGGATCTCCTTGGCGTTGTACGCGGCGGTGCTCTTCATCACGAAGCCGGCGCCGATGTTCATCGTGATCGAGAAGAACAGGCCGATGGCGACGGCCACGGCCGTGCCGGCGAGGAACAGGAACAGCGTCTTGCCGCCGATCTTGCCGAGCGTCTTGAAGTCCTTCACGTCGGCCGCGGCGCAGACCAGCAGGCCGAGGACGAGGGGAGCGACGACCATCGTCAGCAGACGGGTGAGGATCGTGCCGAGGAAGGCGAACATCGAAGCCTCGCCCTTCATGACGAAGCCGACGATGATGCCGATCACAAAACCGACCATGATGCGCGTGAACAACGAAAGCGACTGCCATTTCTTGAGAAGAAACATTATTGCATCCTCCTTGTAATTTGAAAGTTTCAGTTCTAAACCTTAACACGAAGACTCAAACACACGAAGACACGAAGAAAGATCCGGGAAAAACTGTTTGTGGGGTTGTGGCACGATCTGTCGCGCCGCAACGCGGCGCCAAGGAACATCTTTGTGTCTTTGGGCCTTTGTGTCTTCGTGTTGGCTTTGAATTTTTCCTTGGGTTTTAAAGACTCATCACACTAATTGCTGATTGAGTTACACGAACCGGCAGACGTGGTCGATGGCGATGTCGGAGAAGCCGTAGGCCTCGGCCTTGGTGAGCTTGCCGTTGGCCACGTCGTGGATCGCGTCGAGCAGCTCGGCGCCCATCTCCTGATAGGTCTTCTCGCCGCGCACGATCGCCGACAGGTCGACGTCCATGTTGTCGTCCATCATCTTGTAGGTGCGCTCGTTGGCGGTGACCTTCAGCACGGGGACGATGGCGTTGCCCGTGGGCGTGCCGCGGCCCGTGGTGAAGACGATCACCTGGCAGCCGCCGGCGGCCATGCTCGTCACCGACGAGATGTCATAGCCCGCGGTGTCCATCACCAGCGAACCGTGCTTGGTCGGACGCTCGGCCTGTTCCAGCACCTCGACGACGGGGCGCGTGCCGCCCTTGCGGATGCAGCCGAGGCTCTTCTCGTCCAGCGTGGAGAGCCCGCCCGCCTTGTTGCCCGGCGTGGGCTGGCCGGCGCGGCAGTCCTGGCCGGCCGCTTTCAGGTGCTCTTCGTAGGCGCGGCAGACCTCGATGATCTCGTTGTGGATCTTCGGGGTAGCGGCGCGGTTGGCGACGACATGCTCGCCGCCGATCCACTCGATCGACTCGCTCATCATCGTCGTCGCGCCGAGATCGACGAGCAGGTCGCTGAGCTCGCCGACAGCGGGGTTGGAGGCGATTCCCGAGGTGGCGTCGCTGCCGCCGCACTCGATGCCCATGAACAGCTCGGAGATGTCGAACAGCTCTTTCTGCTGCAAGCCGGCCTGAGCGGCCATGTCGCGCGCGGCGCGGACGGCCTTCTCGATGGTCTTGAGCGTGCCGCCCTCTTCCTGGATGCCGAAGCTGACGACGGGCTTGCTCGTCATCGCCTTGATCTTGTCGCGCAGCTTGTCGTGGCCGACCGTCTCGCAGCCGAGGCCGATGATGACCACGCCCCAGACGTTGGGATTGCAGGCGAAGCCGGTCAGCACCTTCTGGCTCATGGCCGTGTTGGCGGCCACGTCGGAGCAGCCCGTGTTGAAGACGATGTTCACGGCGCCGCGCACCTGCGAGGCGACGATGCGGCTGCTCTCGCTGCCGCAGGCGCAGGTGGGCAGGATGAGGACGTGGTTGCGGATGCCGGGGCGGCCTTCGGCGCGGCGGTAGCCCCAGAACTTGTACTTGCTGCCGTCCTTGACGATCTTCACCGGCTCGGCCGTTTCGCCGTTGTCGGCGACGAGCTCGCTGTCGTAGTCGCGCGGAACGCTGTAGATGTTCTCGTGGTTCACCAGGTGTCCGGCGGCGACGGCGCGGTTCGTGCGGCCGATCAGCTCGCCGTACTTGAGCACGTCGGCGCCTTCGGCCAGGTCGACGAGCGCGATCTTGTGGCAGTACGGGATCGTCTCCTCGGCGCGGATCGTGCAGACCTCGCTGCCCTTGCGGTAGACGACGTCGTTTCCCGCCGCGACTTCCTTCACACACGTGACGACGTTGTCGCGGACGTCCATCATAAGCGCGTTGATCTCCATGAAAAAGCCCCCCGATTTTTGATTGCAGATCAGTGTCTTTCGACGGCTTTACAGTAGCACCGCTGGGGTATAAAATCAATTTTATCGTTTTTATGCGGCTATAAAACGAAAATATGGGAGGCGGGCGTATGGAGCAGGTGATGGAGTACATCTGGCGCGTGTATCAGGAGGG
>JAEEUD010000012.1 GCA_016286835.1 Pyramidobacter sp.
CGTGATCCGCTTCTGTTTCACAGAGAACAAAAAGGACGGGCCGCCGCAGGGCAGTCCGTCCTTCTTTTATCTACTCCCGGCACTCGCGCAGATAGCGGCCGAGCACGCTGCCCGGATCGTCCGGAGCGACGGCGAGCGAATAACAGCAGAGACTGTGGACAAATTCCACCGAACGGTCCATCTGGTTCCAGACGCGGAAGCCGTTTTTGGCAAGACACGCCATACCGACGCGGTCGTAGCCCTCGGGATGTTTGACGCCGCCCTCGGCCTGGCTGCACGCGACGATCAGAGGTTTTTCCTGCGCGCCGAAACGCTCTCGCAGGCTGTCGAGCGCGGCCGGGATCATGTTGCCAGCGCCGTAACCGAGCAAACAGACGAATCGCTCATCTCCGCTCCAGCGCGGATGCGTGCCCGGCATCGCCAGGAACCAGCGCACGCCGCCGCAGCTTTTTCTCAGTTCATCGGGCTCCAGCCAGTTCAGACGCTTTGCTTCGTGCGTCAGGTCGTCCGTGTGCGCCGTGCGCTCGGAAATCTGCGCCGATTCGAGCGCCCAGTCGGGATTGAAGAACAGCGGCTGGCCGTTGACGGCGGTAAAAGCGTCGGGATGCATGGCGTGCGCCTTGTGGACGCGGTCACCGGGGATCAGCTTCCAGTTGAAGTACACCCACACGCCGCGCAGGTCGGTGCAGCAGGCCATCGCCGCGCCGCGCAGGTTGGACGTGACGTCTTCGGGCATGTAGTCGAGCGTCAGCTGGCTGCCGGTGAGGACGACGGGGATGGGCAGATTGCCGAAACACAGGCTCAGCCATGCCGCCGTGTTCGCCATCGTGTCGGTGCCGTGCAGGATGAGCACGCCCGTCAGGCCGTTTTCAAGCTCTTCGATGATGCAGCGGGAAATGGCAAGCCAGTGCCCGGGATCCATCTCCGAGCTGTCAATGCCCGGACGCCCGAGAGGCTCGCGGATCACGGCCTCGACGCCGCGCTCGTTCAAAAGTTCGTCCAGCGACGCGCGCAGTCTCGCCGAGGCGCCGGATACGGGGGCCTTGCCGTTGCCGTCAAAGCCGCTGGCGATCGTTCCGCCCGTGAAGATGACCAAAAGCCGTCCCATGAAAACGTCTCCTTTGCGAGTGAAATGAGGATCATCGTCCGTCACTATTCTAGCACGATTTTTTCATAAAAAAAGGAGACAGCCGCAAGGCCGTCTCCGTTATTTTTGTACAGAACCGCTCGTTAATCAGGGAACACGGGCAGACGTTCAAGATAGGTCACGTCGTGACCGTCATAGCCGCCCTCCTCGAGCAGAGGCGCAACTTTGGCGACGACCGTGCAGCCCGTCTTGTTCAGGATCTCCTCCACCGCCTTCAGTGAGCCGCCCGTGGAGACCACGTCGTCGACGATGGCCACGCGCTTGTGCCAGATCTTCTGCACGTCGGCGCTGTCCATGACGAGATGCTGCTGTCCGGCCGTGGTGATCGACTGCACATCGACGATCAGCGGATTTTCCATGTACACCTTCACCGACTTACGGATAACGATGTAGTTGATGCCCATCATCCGGGCCATTGCATGCGCAAGCGGGATCGCCTTAGCTTCGGGGCAGATGAGATAATCGATATCAGCGGGCAGCTTGGTGACAAGTACTTTCGCGCACTCTTCGACCAGTTCCGTGTCGCCGAGCATGATGAAGCCGGCGATCTGAAGGTGTTCGTTGACGCGATGCAGCTGAAGATGACGGGTCAGACCGGCAATGTGAAGCTCATACGTTTCGTTCATGATGAATGCTCCTTTATTGTTTACAGATGAAAGATAAAGCGGATCGCGATGCCCGCAAGCAGACCGACGAAGGGATTCCAGCGCGCGGAAGCGAAGATCGTCGCGCCGACGACCATGCCCCACGGGCCGAAACCGAAGCCGTTCAGCGACTCGGGAGGAACGGCCGCAAGCGCCAGCGCCGTGTTGTTGATGAACGTGACGAACACGCCGAGCACAAGCAGGAAGCCGGCGATCGACGAACGATGCACGTAGCGTCCGATCGTGGGCAGCAGTCGGAAGATCAGCAGCGCGGCCATGATCACCATCATCATCACCGACGAGCGCACCGGATTGGGCGCCGTGGCCGTGCCGGAGATGATCGACTCGACGGGCGAGCCGCCGAACAGCGTCGAAGCGATGTCGGCCAGGCTGGAGTATATCGCCAGATGATCGACGTTGGCGTTCGTATTCGCGATCGAGCCCGTGATCTTGCCGAACGAGATGTTCGCGCCGATGTTGATGCAGGCCATCGCCAGCGCGCCGGAAAGCACGCGGCGGTTGCGCCAGAAGCACCATTCGATGTTGCCGAAGTTGAACTTCTCCAGCGTGATGTCGGCCGAGAGACGGTCGAGATCCATCTTGCGCACGCGCAGCAGATAATTGTACAGCACCGTCGCCGCCGTCACCGAGATGATGATCGTCCAGGCCAGATCACGCGTGCAGAACCACACGGCCAGCGCCACGACCACCGACAGCGAGCCGGACCACTTCTCCGACTTGAGCATTTCGACCGACACGTTCGCCAGCATCAGGCCGACGCCGGCCATCATGGAATCGACGATCGCCGGACCGATCCAGGCCACGATCGCCTCGTTCAGCCCCATCAGCGAAGGGATCAGCAGGAACACGGCGCCCCAGAAGACCATGCTGAGACGTTCGCGCACGTCCTTCCCCATGCTCCCGGCCAGCGTGATCGTCTCCGCCTGGAACGAGATCGTCGCCACGGAGTTGAAATACAGCGAGCCGCCTGCGCCGATCAGAAACGCCAGCGCCGTCGGCAGCGCCGCAAAGCCGTACATCAGCGCCAGCAGGCCCTGCGGGATGCCGTTGACGACGACCGCCAGCGCAGCCAAAAGATCTGTGAGCATTACCAAGTCACTCTCCCATAAAGAACGGTTTTGGGAAAAATCCCTATACTTTTTAACTCACTACGCGGTTAAAGTCAACACTCTTTCCCCCCTGACACACGCGCCGCCGGGTGAAAATACGCCGAAAAAACACCCTGCCGTGCAGAGTCTCACAAATTGCGTTTTTATGATAAGATAGCGGCGGCTCTCTCATCACAATCATCCACTTCCAAAGGATTGATCACATGACTTTCGGACATGAACTCAGTCTCGTCTTCTGGGCGGGATTCGCCATTCTCTCGTTCATCATCCGTATTTCCTCGCTGTTGCTGATCCCCCGCCGTCACAGCCCGTCGACGGCGACAGCGTGGCTGCTGGTGATCCTGCTCTGGCCGTGGCCGGGCATCATCGCCTACTCGTTTTTCGGTACCAATGTTCTGCCCAAGCGCCGCATGGAACGACATAATGCCGCGCTCTCGCGGCTCCAGGACTTTCGCGATCGCCTGCGCGCCCATCATCCCGGCGCGGCTCGTCCGACGCTGCCGCCTTCGCTGGCCGCCACGGCGAATCTGGCAGAAAACCTCGGCTATCTCAACGCCGTCCAGGGCAATTCAGTGCGCGGCGTCACAAGCGCCGAGGAATTCATCGAGGATCTCGCCGCCGAGATCGACGCAGCCACGAGCGAAGTCAGCCTGCTCTATTACATCTTCAACGACGACATATATGGCCGCAAAGTGATCGACGCCTGCCGGCGCGCTGCCCGCCGCGGCGTCACCGTGCGAATGCTGCTCGACTCCGTGGGTTCGCGCGATTTTCTGCGTTCGGCTTTGAAAAACGACATCCGCCGCGACGGCGTGAACGTCACCGAGGCGCTGCCCGTGCGATTCTACCGCGTCAAGGCGGCGCGGTTCGACCTGAGAAACCACCGCAAGCTGGCCATTATCGACCGGCGCGTGGCTTTCACGGGCTCGCACAACGTCACCGCCCCGAGTTACGGCCGCTGTGACCGGATGCTTTGGATGGACGTCAGCCTGATTCTTGAAGGTCCGGTCGTCCGCCAGCTCGAAAGCGTGTTCCTCGAAGACTGGTACGTGGAGACGGGCGAACTGCTCGACACGCCCCACCTGTTCAGCCCTCCGGCGACGCCCGGCAACGCCTGCCTGCAGACCGTTCCCAGCGGACCGTCCTACTCCACCGAGAACTATCAGCGCCTGATCATCGCCTCCATCATCGGCGCGCAGCAGCAGGTGACGATCACCACGCCGTATCTGATCCCCGACGAGGGGATGCTCCAGGCCATCGAAGTGGCGCGGCTTCGCGGCGTCAAAGTGCGGCTGGTCATCCCGGCCAAATCCGACCAGATCATCGTCGGCTACGCCTCGCGCGCCTACTACAGCGAATTTTTGCGCCGCGGCGTCGACATCTGGCTGTACGGCAAGGGATTGCTCCACTCCAAGACGATGACCGTGGACGAAGACCTCGGCTTCGTCGGTTCGAGCAATTTCGACATCCGCTCGTTCTCGCTCAACTTCGAGATCAACATGATTCTCTACGGCGCGCACGAAAACGCAGCCGTGCACCGTCTGCAGCGGCTCTACATCTGCGACTCGCACCGTCTCACGGCCGAGGAATGGCAGAAGCGCGGCCACGTCTCGATGGCCCTGGAAAGCGTGACGAAACTGCTCAGTCCGCTGCTGTAAAAACAGCTGTACAATTTCGATTCTCTCGTTTATAATGCGCCTGTTTGCTATTTTTCCCCAAAAAGGAGTGAATCCAACGATGATCACCAAAGACATGCTGATCGCCGAAGTCGTCGAAAAGTATCCCCAGGTCGTGCCCACGATGATGATGTCCGGCATGGGCTGCGTGCACTGCGCGATCGCCCACGGCGAAAGCCTCGGCGACGGCGCCATGGCCCACGGCATCGATCCCGACGCGCTCGTGAACGCCCTCAACGACGCTCTCAAAGCCGCCGGCGTCGAAGCGTAATCCAACGCCCCGAACTAAAAACTCCCGAAGTTTCTTAGCGAAACTTCGGGAGTTTTTGTTGTTCAGTAAAACGTTTTTGTTTTTAGGGTTTTGACTACTCGTTCTTTATTCTTTCTTCCAGCGCCGAGGCGATCCGTTCGCTCGCGTACCCGTCGCCGTAAGGATTTTTCGAGCGGGCCATGGAACGGATGCGCGCTTCGTCATCCATCAGCGCCGCAAAAGAATTCATCGCCGTTTCCGGCTCGTTGCCAAGCAGCGTGACGATTCCCGCCTGTACGCCTTCGGGACGCTCCGTGACATTGCGCACAACGGCGACCGGCACGCCCAGCGACGCGCCTTCCTCCTGCAAGCCCCCGGAATCGGTCAGAATCAGCGAACTGCGCGCCAGAAGCGCCGCCATCTGCCCGTACTCGAGCGGATCGATCAGCTTCACGTTTTCGCACGCAGACAACGCCGGCATCACGGCCTCGCGCACGATCGGATTGAGATGCACGGGGAACACGAACGTCCAGTCCGAATGAGCGTTTGCCACCGCCGCCAGACGCTCCGCAAGCGCGCCCAACACCGGCCAGTTTTCGCGCCGGTGCAGCGTCACCGTCACGACCCGGCCGGATGGAGGCACGCACTCGGGCAGCCGCCCCTGCTTTGAGGCAAAAAGGATGGCGTCCACCGCCGTCTGCCCCGTCACCCAAATCCGCTCCGGGTGCGCGCCGCTTTTCAGCAGATTGTCGCGCGCACCCTCCGTCGGCGCGAAGAACGTATCGCACAACGCGTCCGTCAGCACACGGTTAGCTTCTTCCGGGAACGGCTCGCTCATCGAGCCGCTGCGCAGCCCCGCTTCCACGTGTCCCACCGGGATCCGTTCCAAAAACGCCGCCCACGCCGAGACGAACGTCGTCAGCGTGTCGCCGTGCACCAGCACGTAATCGGCGCGCAGATCGTGCAGCGCCTGCGCGATCCCGGGCAAAATGCGCGCAGCCAGCCCCGGCAATGTCTGACGGTCGGTCATCACGTCGAGATTGCGTTCGTACGGCACGCCGAAGATCGCCAAAGCCTGCTCCAGCTGCGTGCGGTGCTGCCCCGTGAGCAGGATCAGCGGCTCGATCGTTTCTCTTTTTTTCAGCGCCAGATACACCGGCGCCATCTTGATCGCCTCCGGCCGCGTGCCGAACGCGAGAACGATTCGTTTTTTCATGGAACTCCACACACCTTTCACCGCGCCATTATACAACAAACGGAAGGAAGCAAAAACACCTTTCCCAATGCTGTTTTCTGACTCCCGGAACGAAGGATTTATTGAATCGCGTTCTGCTCTGCAAAATTGATCAGTCATCGTAACCGTTCGTATTCATTTGTTTTGCAGAACAACGTTCGCTTACGCATCAAACAAACGCCCTGCCGCTGAATTCGCGGCAGGGCGTTTGTTTGTTCTCAGTTGTTACGCAAGGGTAGTCTGATCGTTGAGGATCTCCATAAACTCTTCGCCGGTGATGGTTTCGCGTTCGTAGAGGCGCTTGGCCAGCTCGTCGAGCTTGCGGCGGTTGTCGGAGAGGATCTGACGCGCCTTTTCGTGCTGCGTTCTCACCAGATCGACGACCTTTTTATCGATGGTCGCCTGAGTCTCGGGAGCACAAGCCAGCGAGGCATCGCCGCCCAGGTATTGGTTTGTGACCGTTTCCAGCGCCACCATGCCGAAATCATCGCTCATGCCGTAGCGCGTGATCATGGCACGGGCGAGGCGCGTGGCCTGTTCAATATCGTTGCTCGCGCCCGTCGTCACAGAGCCAAAGACGACTTCTTCGGCCGCGCGGCCGCCGGTGAGCGTGGCGATCTTGTTTTCCAGCTCTTCCTGGCTCATCAGGTAGTGGTTGCCCTCCTCCACCTGCATGGTGTAGCCGAGCGCGCCCGATGTGCGGGGAATGATCGTGATCTTCTGCACGGGAGCGGACTGGCTCTGTCTGGCAGCGACAAGCGCGTGGCCGATCTCGTGATAGGCGACGATCATCTTTTCCTTGTCGGTGAGGATGGCGTTCTTTTTCTGGTAGCCGGCAATGACGACTTCGATGCTCTCTTCAAAGTCGGTCTGAGTGGCCTGGGGACGGTCATCGCGCACGGCACGCAGAGCGGCTTCGTTGACGATGTTGGCAAGTTCCGCGCCGGAAGCGCCGCTGGCCATGCGGGCGATCTTGTTAAAGTCAATGTCGGGATCGTGTTTGATCTTTTTGGCGTGGACCTTGAGGATCTCCTCGCGGCCTTTCAGGTCGGGCAGCTCGACGGGTACGCGGCGGTCAAAGCGGCCGGGGCGGGTCAGTGCGGGGTCGAGCGATTCAGGACGGTTGGTGGCGGCAAGAATGATCACGCCGGTGTTGTCCTCAAAGCCGTCCATCTCGGTAAGCAGCTGGTTAAGCGTCTGCTCACGCTCGTCGTTGCCCATGACGTTGCCGGATCTCTTCGTGCCGATGGCGTCGATCTCGTCGATGAAGACGATGCAGGGAGCCTTTTCCTTGGCCTGTTTGAACAGGTCGCGCACTTTCGACGCGCCCATGCCGACGAACATCTCGACGAATTCGGAGCCGGAGATCGAGAAAAATGGCACGTTCGATTCGCCAGCTACGGCTTTGGCCAGCATGGTTTTGCCGGTTCCGGGCGGGCCGACGAGCAGAATGCCCTTGGGCATCTTCGCGCCGATTTCCTTATAGCGGCCGGGATTGTGCAGGTATTCGACGATCTCAGCCAGATTTTCCTTGGCTTCGTCCTCGCCGGCCACGTCGGCGAACTTGATGCCCTCGGTGGATTTAACGTAGATTCTGGCCTTGCTTTTGCCGAACATCATCGAGTCCGGCCCGCCAAGCCCACCCAATCTTTTCTGCATGAAGTGCCAGATCAGGGCAAAGAATCCCAGCGGCATCACCCACGACATCAGCGCGCTCACCAGCGGCGAGGCCTCTTCGATGATCTCGCTGGAAAATTTGGCGCCGGACTTGTAAAGGCGCTCCGTGCGCGCCGGATCGTCCATCAGGCCGGTGCGGAACATCTTCTTGTCCTTGTCGGTGAAGACGATCTGATTGTCGCGCACTTGCACGGCGGCGATCTTCTTCTCTTCGGTCATCGTGATGAACGTGCCGTAATCGACCTCGGTAATTTGCGCGCGCTGGTACCACGGTTTGGCAAGCAGGTTGAACAGCGTCAGGATCATCATCGCGATCGCCCAGTAATAGATCAGCGGCTTACTGGGCTTTTTCAGTTCATCCATGTGAATTGTTACCTCCTTTGTGTTCTCGTCTCAGAACGATTCTGGTTGGTTATTATACATCAGTCCAGGGAAAAGCACCTTGTAGAAATCACCGATTGTTCAGCGCATAATAATTCCCTTCGCATCCGGTGCGAAGGGGGAAAGCTATTTTTTGAAGATCCACAGCTTGCTGAAAATGTAATTCAGTACGGTAACGAGCACGTTGAGCGCCAGCTTCACCCACATGTCGGGCAGGCCCATCTTGTCGGCGAAGAGCCACATCAGCGCCACGTCGAGCGCGCCAGAAAACACGCGCGCGGCGACAAACGCCGACAGCTCGGTGAAAAACGCGCGAACAGTATTAGTGCGGCTGTGAAACACCCAGATCTTGTTCGTGACGAACGCAAACAGCACGGCCAGCGCCCACGCCCAGAACGTGGCCACGGCCACGCTCATGCCCAAGGCCCGCGTGAACGCCCAGTAGGAGACATAATTGACGATGGTCGTCAGCACTCCGAAAAAGAGATAGCTGATGATCTCATACAGCCTGTCCCGCTCGATCGGCAGCCTGGCTAACAGTCTATCCCACAACGCTTTCATGCGCCTCTTCTCTCTCATTCTCCGTCTTTAATCACTCTGCACGCCTGCACATTATTTAAGCAGCTCTGCCAGATCTCCGATCGCGCAGTCGCGCCATTCCAGCTTGTGCGCGGCAAAGGCCGTGGTGTATTTGAGGCCGCCGCCGGTGGTGACGAGCACGGCGCTCTCCCCTTCCTTCACGATCCCGCTTGCGCGTGCCGCGCGCAGCGCGCCAAGCGGCACGCACGACGCCGGCTGGGCGAACAGGCCCGCGTGCGCCATGTCGGCCTGTGCACGCACGATCTCGCCCTCAGGCACGGAAACGGCCGTGCCGTTCAGTCGGCGCAGTTCGGCGACGACGCGGTTGCCGCTGGGAGGGAAGGGATTGTCGATGGCGTGGGCGATTGTCTCCGCATCGGGAGCGCGGCGGATCTGCGTCCAGCCGTTTTCAAAGGCCGTGACGATCGGCGAGTTGTTTTTCGCCTGCGCGCAGATGAAGCGCGGCAGTTTCGCGATCAGTCCCGCGCGCAGCAGGTCCTCAAAACCGTTGATGATACCGCGGATGTTGCCGCCTGCGCTCGTCGGCACGATCACCCAGTCAGGCACGTCAAAACCACGCTCCTCGGCGATCTCAAACGCGATCGTGCGTGAACCGGCAGCGCGGAACGGCACATCAGAGTTCATGTAATAGATGCCGCGCTCGGCGCCCAAGCGCAGACTCTCCTTATACAGTTCGTCGTACGGTCCGGCCACGCGAAGCAGATGCGCGCCGTAGATGGCGATCGGGGCCAGTTTTTCGTCGGCCACGTTGCCCTTGACGAGGATAAACGCCTCCATGCCGGCCGCCGCCGCATAAGCCGCTACCGAAGCAGCCATGTTGCCCGATGACACCGTGCCCACCTTTGTGTAGCCCAGAGCGCGGGCGTGAGCGATACAGGCCGCCGTCCCGCGGTCCTTGAACGACCAAGTGGGATTGGCACTTTCGTTTTTGAACTGCACGCCGGAAAGGCCAAGCTCTTTCGCGAAGCGTTCCACGCTCACCAGCGGCGTTCCGCCTTCGCCAAGCGAGACCCAATCGTCTTCGGCAAACGGGAAAAACGCCGCGAATCGCTTCGACTGCACACGAGAAGACGTGTCGATCCCCGCTCCGTCATATTTCAGATCGAGCGGTTCACCGCAGTCGCAGCGGAAACGCGCCTCGCACGCGTCATATTCGGCGCCGCATGATTTGCAGAACAAAAGTGCCTTTTTCAATGAACACACCCCGTCTCAAAGAATTTATGGACATCTTAACACAAAAATCGTCACGAAAAAACGCCTTTTTATCGCGTTTCCCAGTTGATTTTTCGCGGATTTCAAGTTTTAATATAGGTGCGCATCGAAATCATCATGCGAGACTAACAGAACAGTCCGCGCCCCGCGCGCGGATAACGATTTATATGCATCAGGAGGAACACACAATGTCAATGAACACAGAAGAAAAACGCGAAGAAAACCTTCGTGTCGAAACGACCGAAACGGAAGACAACGCCCCCAGAGGCCTGAAAGCTCTGGCCCCTGACGATCTCCAAGAGGAACTGGCGACGATCGCAGGCGGCGTCAAACGCGCGGCGGCAAAGCTGACCGGCCGTACTGCGCCCGTCCTTGAAGGCGAACCTGTTCCCGTCGACGTTGCAGCGAAAAAGCCGTTCTGGAAGACCTTCGCCATGGTCGCCGGGCTTCTCGGCAGTGCCGTCGGCGACGCGTTCAAGGGCAACGGCAAAGCGCTCACGGTCAAAAAGGAGCCGCGCCGGCCGATCTTTGCAGAAGAGCCCGACGAACCCGAAGAGACAATTGCCGCCTCAGCCGCGCCTTCCGAAAAGAAGCTCGCAAAATCCGTCCAGCGCGCCAAAGAGTCGATCAACGCCGGTGTCGCCCGCGTGATGTCCGAAGAACACCGCGAGACCGGCCGCGCCGTCGCGAAGGCTATCGGCGGCGGCTTCGGCGAAGCGTTCAAGGGTGTCGCGCAGGGTGCGAGCGCCATTCGCGGCGCGATCGTGAAGAAGTTCCCGAAGGCGGCCCCCGTCTTCACCGCCGCGGGTTCGGCCGCGAGCAAAGCCGGCGGACTGGCCGGCAACGCCCTGAAGGCGACCGGCCGCGGTCTGAAAGCCGCCGGTTCCGTTGCCGGCGAAAAGCTCCGCGATATCAAGGACTCCGGCACGTTCCAGAACGCCGGCAAAAAGATCGGACAGTCGGCCACGAACGCTTTCCACAGTCTCGCAGAAGGCACGAAGAACGCCGGTTCGAAACTCGGTCAGGCTGCCCGCAGCGCCGGCGAAAACATGAAAAAGGGCGCGCAGAACGCCGGCACGAAGTTCGCCGAGATGAAGGAAAAGGCCGGCGAAAAGCTCGCCGAGCACCGTGCCGCAAGCGCCGAAAAGTCGACCGCACCTTCGCCTCTGGCCGAAAAGTTCAAAGGCGTCGCCGCCAAAACGAAGGAACGCTTTGAAACAGCCAGAAACGCCGCCTCGGAGAAGGCCCACGACCTCGCCCAGAGCGCCCGCGAGAAGCTTGACACCCTCAAGAGCGAACAAGCCTCTTCGGGCGAGCACGAAAACGCCGCGGCCGAAAAGCTGAAAGACTTCGCCGGAAATTTCCAGGCCAAAGCCAAAGGCATCGTCGGCAAAGCCCGCGAGAAGATGGAACACTTCATCACCGACGACACTGACACGAAATAACATCATGTGATAAACGAGCCGGAAAGGACGGAACGATCTCCGCCTTTCCGGCTCGTTTGATCTTTGACGTGCATCCAGAAAAAGCCGTCCCGCTCCAAAATAAGCGGGACGGCTTTCTGTATTGCAGATTGTTGGGGAAGATCAGGCTTTGTTCGCGCGCGTTCTGGTAAGCACCCAGAGCACGACCAGCACGGCCAGGCCGAAAACGTCGGTCATCGTGCCGGGATACAGCAGGGAGAGCGCGCCGGCAAAGGCAAGGATGCGCTCGTACCAGTGCAGCGGCGCCATGAAGTAGTTTTCCGTTCCGGCCGAGAGCAGGAACACGCCGACAACCGCCGAGACCATCGCCTGGATCGTAACCACCCAGTTGCTGGCGTTCGTCAGCAGGATCTCGGGAGCCAGCACAAAGATGAACGGAACGAGGAAGCCCGGCAGCGCCAGCTTCACGCCCGCAAACGCCGTCTTGTTGGGATCGGCGCCGGCCAGACCGGCAGCCGTGTAGGCGCCCACGCAGACAGGCGGCGTCACCGACGAGAGCACGGCGTAGAAGAACACGAACATGTGCGAATCCAGCGGCTGCACGCCCAGCTTGATCAGGGCGGGTGCAGCCACGGCGCTGGCCATGACGTAGCTGGCCGTCGTCGGCATACCCATGCCAAGCAGTGTGGCGATCAGCAGCGTGACGATCATCGTGGCGATCAGGTGCACCTGCGTCAGTCCGAGCGTGAGCGAGAACTTCGTCGCGAACAGATCGACAAACGCCTTCGATCCCTGCTCCGTCAGAGCCAGAACGGCATCTCCGACGCGCAGCGCGACGCCTGTAGCGCCCATCATGCCGATGACGTTGCCGACGATGATGCAGGCCATGGCGACGGAAAGAGCGCCGAGCGAACCGTCCTTGAGCGTGTTCAGGAACGTCTTCAGGTCAAGACGGTCTTCCTTCTTCACGAAGCTGAGCACAACGCAGCAGGCGATGCCCCAGCAGCCGGAATAGAGCGCGTTGTAGCCGCGCACGAGGAAGTAGATGATGACCAGCAGAGGGATCGCCTTGTAACCGCTCTTGAGGAGCACGCTGCCGATGCGGGGCAGCTTGTCCTTGTCAAGGCCGCGCAGCCCCAGTCGCGAGGCTTCGAGGCTGAGCGAGCACCAGATGCCCCAGAAATACAGCAGCGCGGGAACGATCGCGCAGACAAGCACCTTCGTGTAAGGCACGTTCAGAGCGTCGGCGATGATGAAAGCCGCCGCGCCCATGACCGGGGGCATGATCTGGCCGCCCGTGGAGGCTGCAGCTTCGACCGCGCCGGCAAAGTGCGGCTCGTAGCCGATGCTCTTCATCAGCGGGATCGTGAATGCGCCGGTCGTCGCCACGTTCGCTGACGTGCTGCCGGAGATCGTGCCCATGAGGGCGCTGGAAAGCACCGAGATCTTGGCGGGACCGCCCTTGCGGTGACCGGTGAGGGCCATCGAGAAGTCGTTGAAGAAGTCGGACGTCTTGGTGCTGGTCAGGAACGCGCCGAACAGCACGAACAGGTAGATGTACGTGGCCGAAACGCCAGTGACCATGCCGAACAGGCCGTCGGTGGTCAGGTAGAGCTCTTCGATGATGCGGGTCACGGAAAGCCCGAAGTGGCGGATCGGTCCGGGCATCGAGCGGCCGTAGTAGCCGAAGAGCAGGAACAGGAAGCAGAACGCCGGCAGGGCAAAGCCCAGCACGCGGCGTCCGGCGATGAACACCAGCGTGACGAACAGCGCGCCGAGGTACACTTCGTAGTCGTAGAACTCGCCGGCACGGTTCGCCAGGTCCTCGTACATGAAGAACACGTAAAGCGAGCAAGCGCCCGCAAGGACCGCGAAGAGGATGTCATACCATGTAGCGTGGTCGCGCGGCGAGCTTTTCAGCGCCGGGTAGAGCAAAAAGATCATGGGAAGGATGAACGCGACGTGGAAACTGCGCTGCTGCATCGTCGGCAGCACGCCGAAAAACGCCGTGTAGAGCTGGAAAATGGCCAGGCCGATCGCCAGAACGGTGATCACCATGCCCATCTTGCCCGTCAGCACGCGGCGCTTTCCGGGCTTTTTCTGGAGCTTTTGCGCTTCAACGTTGGCGTCGGCAACGCTCTGCGCAGAAATCTGTTCAGCCATAAGAAAACAACGCCTCCTTGAATGATTTTACGATTTTACAAAAAGAGGGAGAGCCTCAGACTCTCCCTCAAAGCAACCCAAGATCGCCTTATTTGATCAGGCCGATTTCCTTGTAGTACTTCTCAGCACCGGGGTGGATGGGCATGCTGCAGCCGTCCAGAGCGTGCTCGGGGCCGAAGGTCTTGAAGTAGTTGGGAAGACGCTCCTTCAGAGCGTTCGCGTTCTCAAACATGGCCTTGACCGTCTTGTAGACGACTTCCTCGCTGACCTTCTCGTCGGAGCAAAGCACGCCGATGGCCGCGATCGTCTTCAGATCCTCGGGGAAGCCTTCGTAGGTACCGCCGGGGATGGTCGCAAGAGCGAAGTAAGGATGCTCCTTGACGATCTGCTGACGCTTGTCCTCGTCGATGGAAAGCAGGCGCACGCCGCCGGTGATCATGTCGGTGACCTGCGCGTTGGGAGCGGTGGTGGTCCAGAAGTTGCCCTTGACCTCGCCGGTCTTGAGCGCTTCGGCACTCTCGGTCTTGCCGTAGCGGTTGATCTTGATGTCCTTGTCAGTGATGCCGTAGGCGTTGAGGATGATGCGGCAGTAGGTCTCGATGCCCTGGCCGATGGCGCCGAAGTCGATCGGCTTGCCGCGGAAGTCCTCGATGGTCTTCATGTCGTCACCCTTGACGAGCACG
>JAEEUD010000275.1 GCA_016286835.1 Pyramidobacter sp.
AACAGCCCGGTGCGGATGTGCCAGACGATGCTCTGCGAGGCGGAAGCCATCAGCCAGTGCTCCGTGCATCGGGCGGCGGAGTCGCCGAGGTACAGCGCCAGCAGCGCGAAGAGCGACGCGCCGAGCGGATGCCCAAGGGCGCTAGCGTTCACGGCCCGCCCCACGGCCCGCGGCGCCAGCGTGGCCGCCAGCGAAGCCAGTCCGGCGAGGACGATGACCGCGATCAGGCCGCCGCGGCTGTCGGACATCGTCGCCCAGAGGCGTGCTAAAGCCCCGCGCATCGAGCGCGGCTTTTCGGACGGAGCGCCCAGCCCGCGGGGACCGTGCGGGCGGCCCATGCCGGGGGAAAAACGTTTTTCAGCCATCGATATCGCCTCCGATCTGCGACCGGCAGATTGCGCGGTATTCGGCGCAGTCTCGCTTCAGCAGTTCGTGCGGGGCCAGTCCGAGGACGCGGCCGTTTTCCAGGCAGAGCACGCGGTCAGCCTTGCGGACGGCGCAGACGCGCGCGCTGATGAGGATCACCGTCACACCCGTCTGCTGTCGCAGCGCGGCAAGCACGCGAGATTCCGTTTCCGCGTCGAGCGCGCTCGTGCAGTCGTCGAGGACGAGCACGCGGGGACGGCGCAGCAGTGCCCGGGCCAGACAGAGACGCTGCCGCTGCCCTCCGGAGAGGTTGACTCCGCCCTGACCGAGCCGCGTCCCGAAGCCGTCCGGCAGCGCTTCGATGAAATCAAGCGCGCAGGCCGCGCGGGCAGCTTCGCGCACCTCATCCAAATTCGCGTCCTCGCGTCCCCAGCGCAGATTCTCCATGATCGTGCCGGTGAACAGCAGAGACTTCTGCGGCACCAGCGCCACCGCCTGCCGCAGTTCGGCCGGATCGAGCAGCGACGCATCGGCCCCGCCCACGCACACCGTGCCCGACGTGGGCTCGTAGATGCGCGGGATCAGCAGTGCCAGCGTCGACTTCCCCGCGCCCGTCGGGCCGATCACGCCCAGCGTCTCGCCCGCAGACAAGGAAAAGCTCACGTCCGAGAGCGCCTCAGCCTTCGCGCCCGGCCAGGCAAAACTGACATGGTCGAACTCCACTGCGCCCGTTCCGTCCAAGTGCAGCGGCCGTGCCGGACGGTTCTCGCGAGGCGAGTCGATTACCTCGGCAATGCGTGAGGCCGAGACGTTGGCGCGCACCGCCCTGTCGAACAGGCCGGAGAACATCGTCAGCGAAAAGAGGATCTGCGTCATGTAGCTGAGCGAGGCCATCAACCCGCCCACGCCGCTGCCCGGCTGCACGCGCGCCTGATACAGCAGCGCCAGGATGCCGAAATTCGCCGTCAGGTTGATCAGCGGCATGAACGCAGCCGTCAGCCGCATCGCCCGAACCGAAGCCGACCGCAGCTCGCCCGCCGCGGCCGCGAAGCGCGAAGCCTCACGCTCCTCCGCCCCGAACGCGCGCACCGTGCGCACCGAGGCGAGAAAGCCGCGGCTGGCGCCGTTGAGCGCGTCCATCTTCTCCTGCACGGCACCGAAACGGGCATAGCCCAGCTTCATGTTCAGCGCCGTCAGCGCCAGCGCCGCCAGGACCACGCAGCCCAGCACCGGCAGACGCTCCGGTGCCTGGAAGGCGATCATCGCCACCGCGCCGACGCACGTCATCGGGGCCTTTACCAGCACGCGCATACAGCCCTGGATGAAGTTCTGCACCTGCGACACGTCGCTCGTCACGCGCGTGATCAGCGACGGCGTGCCGAGCCTTCCCGCCGCTTCCAGCGGCAGCCTCTGCACCGCCGCGTACAGACCGGCGCGGAGCTCCGCCGCCACCAGCTGCGAAGTGCGGCACGACAGCCAGTTGCGCATCACGGCCGCAAGCGCGCCCGCAGCTGCCACGCCCAGCATCACCCCGCCGTAGCGCAGGATCGCCGCCGGCGAAGCGCTGCTCACGCCCTTGTCGACGATCAGCGCCATGAATCCCGGCTGAAACAGATCAGCCGCCGCCTCCAGGGCCAGAAACAGCAGCGACGCCGCAAACATCCGCGGGTGCCGCCTGACACAGTCCCAAATCAGTTTCATTTTCGGATCTTCACCTTCTTTTTTCATCCGTCTTCATTCTTCAACGGCGTTTATGATACCCGTTCCGCGCGGTAAAAGAATCCGTAATTTCAACAATTTTGTCCGCGGAAAGCGCCCTTTGCAAATCTTAAAAAAAGGGTGTATAATACAAAATGGCCTCCTTTCGGGAAGCCTAACGATCTCTTATTTAAGGAGTGTTGTTCACATGAAAAAGTTGCTTCTGTGGATCATCGTGCTCGCGGCCATCGCGCTCGGTTTCTGCTACTGGAAGGGCGTCGGCCCCTTTGAGAAGAACGAGCAGGGCCAGGTCGTCGTCAAGCAGGAAGTGAAGGACAAGGCCGTCGAAATGAAGGACAAGGCCGTGACCAAGGCCAAGGAAGTCGGCGAGAAGGCCAAGGAAAAGGCCGTTGAAGTCAAGGAAAAAGTGAAGGAAAAGCTGCCCGAGGTCAAGGAGGCCGTGAAGGAGAAGGCCGCCGAGGTCAAGGAGAAGGTCGTCGAGAAGGCCAACGAAGTTAAGGAAAAGGCCGTCGAGAAGGCCGGCGAGCTGAAGGAGAAGGCCGTCGAGAAGGGCAAGGAACTGGTCGGTAAAGTGACCGGCGACAAACCCGCCGAGGCGCCCGCCGCGAAGTAAAACGCACGTCAAAAAACGGAGGTCCCCAAACGGGGATCTCCGTTTTTTTAGTATCAACTCATTCAGAGACCGACTCAAAAAAACCGTTTTTTCCCATAGGCCGGGCTCAGCCGTTCAGCAGGTTCTCCGGCTGTTTGCCTTC
>JAEEUD010000276.1 GCA_016286835.1 Pyramidobacter sp.
ACCATGCAGGTATCCGACAGGTTCTTTGTCAGGCAGTCATAGCAAACCCAGCATTCCCGCAGCGCTCCGCAGACGGGGCATTCGCTCTCATCGGTCGGGCTGCCGCAGACCAGGCAGATCCGGCTGCCGGGGACGCTCCCGTCAGCAAGGGAGAAGGAACCGATCAACAACAACGCACAAACCAGCGCGAGAAACCGTTTCATTCCTGAACCTCTTTCATCTTTACAGTCTTGCTGCAAAACCGATCTTCTTCTGTACCTTACGCAGAGTCTTCTGCGCCAGGTACGCTGCCTTTTCGGCGCTTTCGGACTGGACCTTCATCAGGTATTCCTTATCGCCGATCAGGCGCTTGTACTCGGCCTGCATCGGGGCGAGCGCTTCAATGACGACATCCGCCACGCGGGTCTTCAGGGTACCGTAACCCTGGCCGGCCATGTCGGCACAGATATCGTCCGTGCTTTCGCCGGTCAGCGCGCTGATGATGTTCAGAAGGTTGCTGACGCCCGGCTTGTTCTCCGGATCGAAGCGGATTTCGCTCTCGGAATCGGTCACGGCGCGCTTGATCTTCCGACGGATGGTGTCCGGATCGTCGACGAGGGAGATAAAGGTATCTTCCGGGTCGCTCTTGCTCATCTTACGCTCCGGCTCCTGCAGGCTCATAACGCGGCCGCCGGTTTTGCTGATCAGCGGCTCGGGAACGGTGAACACATCGCCGTAAACCCCGTTGAAGCGCTGGGCGATATCCCTGGTGAGCTCCAGATGCTGCTTCTGATCCGCGCCGATCGGCACAAGGTCGGTCATGTACAGCAAAATGTCTGCCGCCATCAGCACGGGATAGGTGAACAGGCCCGCGTTGATGTTGTCCGAATGCCGCGCGGATTTGTCCTTGAACTGCGTCATGCGCATCAGCTCGCCCATGTACGTGTTGCAGGACAGAGCCCACGTCAGCTCCGCGTGCTCGGGCACATGGGACTGGATGAAGAGCGTGCTCACGTTGGGGTCGATGCCGCACGCCATCAGCAGCGCCGCGGTTTCGCGCGTGCGGCGCCTGAGCGCCGCGGGCTCCTGACGGACGGTGACCGCGTGCAGATTGACTACACAATAATAGGAATGGTATTCGTTTTGCAGCAGCGCCCAGTTGCGCAGCGCGCCGATGTAATTCCCCAGCGTCAGTCCGCCCGAGGGCTGGATGCCGCTGAAAATCGTCTTTTTTTCTTCCATATCGATCTCTTTTCCGGTTTAATTATGCCTGCTTTCCGCCGCATTCGGGGCAGAACTTTGCGACCGTGGGGATGCGCGCGCCGCATTCCATGCAGAACTTCGTATCGCCCTGCGCGGCCTGCGCCTGCGCCGGCGCCTGTGCGGGGGCGGCCTGCGGCTGCTGGAACATCTGGTTCGCCATATGGAACCCCGCCGCCATGCCTGCGGCCGTACCCATGGCGGAACCCGCGGCGGAATTGCCGCCCTTGAGCATGGCGTCGACCATGCCGACCTGCTGGTAGCGGTTGACGTCGCCCACCATGGCGTAGGAAGCCGCCTGATTGATCTTATCCTGCACGCTTTCGGGATAGTTCACGTTCGCGATGGTAAAGCCCGTGATCGACAGGCCGGAGCGGGACAGCTCCATGTCGAGGTCGGTGCGGATGCCCGCCGCGATCTCCATGGCGTTTGCCTGGAGGTTGAACATATCCTTGCCTTCCTTGCTGATCCAGCGCATCAAAAGCTGATCGATCTGCGCGCCTACGCGCTCGCGCACGTCTTCGACCGTGTACTGGCGCTTAATGCCCGCGATGGTGTCGATCAAGGTGACGTAATCGCTCACCTTCATCTGGAACGTGCCGAACGCGCGGATCGGCATGCCGCCGGGGAGCCCCGGCGCGGGGATCAGCACGCTGTTCTTGGTGCCCCATTTCAGCGTGAATTCCTTTGTATTGACGAAGAGCACTTCCGCCCTCAAGCCGCTGTTGAAGCCGAAACGAAAGCCCTTCAGCGTGCTCAGGAACGGGATGATCTCGCTTTCGATGGAATAATTGCCCTCGTCGTGGAACACGCCCTCGATGCGGCCGTTGTAGAGGAAGATGGCATGCTGTCCCGGACGGATGCTCAGGCGCGAGCTCTTTTTCAGCTCGCTGTTGCCCCACTTCCAGAATATGACGTCGTCGCGGAATTCTTCCCATTCGACGACATTTGCCCACTGGTTTGAAAACAGGCTCATATGACACTCCTTTTTATCTGAAGAACAGCAGCCAGATCAGCACCGCGACGACCGCGATGATCAGCACGGTCGTGATGGCGACCTTGACCTTGCTCTTCGGGTATTCGCCGTTCACCTTGCCCGTCTGTCCGTTGACGGCATAGCGGAACAGCTTTCCGGCGTAATAGTAAGCCGACATCCACATCGGCAGAAGCACGTGCTTGTACTTGACGTTGAAGAACTTCGCTTTGAGGGAGCTCACGCGCGCTTCGTCGTAGCGGGAGAGAATCTCCTGACGCGCGAGCTGTTCGAGCGTATGCTCCATCTGCGTCTGCGCTCTCTGGAAGCCGTCCTGCACGCTGAGCGTGTATTTCTGCGCGTAAAAGCCGGATAAATATGCGGTGGAAAACGGCACGCACGCGGAGGTGTTGAACGCTTCCGTTTTGCTTACCAGCGGATCCGGCTCCTGCTTCGCGTTGATGAGCACATCGTCAAAGAAGTGGCTGATCCTGCCGCTGACGGGGTACCATTGTACGCGGCGCTCGGTGTGCTTGTTCTGTCCCGAGCCGACCGTCACGTAATACACCTTGCCGCCGTAGCCCGTGTAGTCGCCGAAAGTGTCCGCGTCGTACGTCCAATACGGCA
>JAEEUD010000277.1 GCA_016286835.1 Pyramidobacter sp.
GGCGTAGATACGCTCGAACGCCGGCAGGTCCAGATGGAGCAGCCTCACCCACGAGTGCAGCGAGCCGGCCGCGCCGAAGACCGTGGAGACGATCAGGGCGCAGGCGAGCGCGAACAAACCGCGGCGGGCGAACGGATCGCGCGCGAAGCTGTAATACAGCGCCAGCGCGATCGTGGCCGGATAGCAGGCGTCGATCACCGGGCTGATCAGGTTGACGATCGCGTCGATGCCGCTCAGCGACACGGCGCAGGCGACCACGCAGGTGAGCAGGCAGATCGTGCGGTAGCTGAGACGCCCGCCGAGGATCTTTTCCCACAGCGAGGCCGTCGAGGACGTGATCCCGATCGTCGCTGTCAGCGACGCCGTTGCCAGCGCGACGAGGAACACCGAGCCGCCGATGCCGCCCCACAGCTCAACCACCATCTGCACGTACGTGGCCGACAGGTTCAGCCGGATCGTGCCGCCCGTGTTGGCGCCCGCGATCATGTGGCCGAAGTGCGCCAGTCCCAGCAGCCCCAGCCCGACGACGCCGATCCTGAGCAGATTGCGGCTGACGCGCGGCTTCTCGATGCCGGCGTTTTCGATGCCGTGCACGAGCACGAGGCCGTAGGTGAGCGCGCACTGCAGGTCGCCCACGGCGTAAGCGGCGAGGAAACCGTGCACCGTCGGGTTCTCGGAAAACACCGGCGGCACGCGCGGTGCGATCGGAGTGGCGATGCTCTGCGCGATCACGGCCGCGACGATGCACAGCAGCACGGGAAAGAGAAGACGCCCGACGCGCTGCACTACCTTGCCGGGACTGGAGACGAAGCCGAACGCGGCGACGTACATGAGCACGTTGAAAGCCAGCTCGGGCAGCTTGCTCTCAAAGTGCAGCCCCAGAAGCTGGACGATGCCCGCCCACAGCGCAGCCGTGATGCGCGGCAGCATGAACGCCGGCCCGAGCACGAGGATCAGCACGGCAATGAAGCCGAGGCCGAATCTCGGCGCGGCTCGGCGGATTAGGTCGAGGAAGTTGCCCCGCCCGTTGGCCAGCGCCAGATAGCCCAGCCACGGCAGGAAGATCCCCGACAGGAACACGCCCAGATACGCGGCGTAGACCGCGCTCCCCGCATCGGCGCCCCACGTGACGGGATAGAGCAGACAGCCTGCCCCGAAGTGCATCGAAAACAGCCCGCCGCCCATGACGAGCAGCTCTTTGAAAGAGAGATCTTTTCTCATTAAATTCAAAAACTCCGTTCAGAGAAACACTGATCGAATGGGCCCGAAAGACCCGGCCGGGCGCGGGCCCATGGATCAGCGCTTCCTCAGTTTTATGCCCGCGGATGATGGATATGCATCCGCGACAGCGACACCAGCGCGATGGCCGTGAAGATGCAGGCGCAGCCGCATATCTCCGGCACCGACGGCCGGGCTCCCATGAAGACCGCCGTCAGCGCCACGCCCGAGACGATCTCCAGCGACGCCATCAGGCTCGTCACCGAGGCCGGCACGTACTGGAGCGACGAGTAATACAGGATGTAGCCGATCAGACAGCCCAGGATCGTCGGCACGAGGATGAGCATGGCGATGTGCGGCGTGATCTCGGCGAACTCGCCCCACTCGCCCGTGAGCGTGATGTACAGGCTGATCCAGAAGACCGCGCACAGATGCGAATAGAAGAAAAACGCCCAGCGCGACATGCCGCCCTTCGTGACCGTGGCGCGCACGAGCAGCGTCTGCCCGGCCAGGCCGATCACGGCGACGACGCCCCAGATGATGCCGCGCACGTCGATGTTGGTATCGAGCGTCCACTGCGGCGTCAGCACCGAGCAGAGCACGCCCAGCGTGACGAGCAGCGCGCCGGCGTAATCCCATTTCCCGGGCCGGTCGCCCGTGACGAGCGACGAGCAGAGCACCGTCAGCATCGGATACGTGTAGTGCAGCACCAGCGCCGTGGCGGCGTTGAGATAGACGATCGAGAGCATGAAGCCCAGATACAGCCCCGTCGGCCCGAGGACCGAGAAAATGAAGATGCGGAAAAAGTATCGCCATGGGATGCGCAGCTGGTCGCGGTGGCAAAACAGCAGCCACGGCCCGACGCAGGCGACGACGATCACCATTCGGAAAAAAACGGCCGTGGAGATCGCCACGCCGGCCTTGCCGATCAGCTTGGTCGCGAGCGTCGTCAGCCCCCAGAAAACGCCGGTCAGGCCGGCGAAAAGAATGCCCTTGAGCGTGCGGTTCATAAAATGTGCGGCTCCGGCCTACCAGTCCCGCACCACGACCATCCTGGCGTTCGGCTTGTCCGGATTGAAATAGCCCTTGATCTTGCCCGTCAGCTCGGAAATTTCCAGCGCGTGGATGGCCACGACCTTCTCCAGCTTGACGTCGTCGATCTCGTAACGGTCCGCGGGATCGTGATAACGCTCGTGCATCAGGTCGATCGCCTTGCGCTTCTCGGCCAGATCGGTGACCACGCGGATCTTTCCGCTCCCCATGACGCTGCGGTACGCGCCCAGATGATAGCCGGGACGGTCGGTCTTGTGCAGCTGCTCGGCTTTGGCGACGATCTGGAACGCGACTTCGGGCTCGCGCGCGAACGCCTCCGCCTTGCGCCCCTTCATCGCGCCGTGGAAATACAGGCGATTGTTCTCGCGGTCGGCGGAAAAGTGCAGCGTCGTCGCGTAGAGCCTGCCCTCGGCGTCCAGCAGCGCCAGATTGACGAACAGCGCCTCGTTGATCATCTTCCAGATCAGGCCGGGCGAAGTGACTTCGCGGTCGGTTCTTCTCATGACGAACACCTCTTCTACAAAATCATTGATTAAACGGGCTGGCCGTGGGGCAACACC